>NZ_BAAGPS010000030.1:121871-145733 GCF_054783935.1 Streptomyces pseudoechinosporeus | reverse complement strand
GCCGAACTACCCCCCATACGCGCGGAATCCCCCACCCGCACCATCCCGAACAGCGCACACAGCCGCTCCTGCTCAGCCCGAGCCCGCTCCCAGTCCCCCTCACGACACAGGCGATAGAGCCGTACGTACCCGTGAGGATCCACATTCCCCAGCCCGGGCACAGCCCCATCCGCCCCCATCGCCAAAGCCGTGTCGACAACAAGCTCCGACCCGGTCAGCACACTGAACCCGGACACAGCGGGATCCGTACGCGCCCCCATCACGACGGCCCGAAACCCGCCCTCGTCCCCGCTGGAGTCCTTCACCCCGGCCAGCACCCCGTCGGCCGCAAGCTCCAGCACCAAATCCGCACTCAGCTTGGTGTGGACGGACATCGGAAGGTCGTACGCGAAGACCGGCACCGGGGACCGCGAAGCGATCAGACGGTAGTGGCGGGAGATCTCCGCCGGATGCGTCCGCGTATAGAAGGGCGCGGTGACGACCACCGCGTCGGCGCCCGCATCAGTGACGTACCGGACGTGATCGAGAACCCGAGGAGTCGTCATGTCGATGGCCCCGGCGAGGACGGGCAGCTGGCCGGCGACGTGGCCGACGACCGTCTCGACTACGAGACGACGATGGCGGTCGGTCAAGTACGCCGCTTCCGACGACGACCCGAGGACGAAAAGACCGTGCACCCCACCCCCGACCAGGTGATCGACAAGCCTGATGAGCGAGGGAACGTCCACCTCGCGGTCCGGTGTCAGGGGCGTGCAGACGGGTGGAACGACACCGGTCAGCGGGGCGGGAAGGGTCATCAAGGGCTCCCTGGAAACTACTGCTCTACGACTTCTCGACTACGACTTCTCAGACTTCTCAATGGGGACGTCGGCCATGGCGGTGGCCTCCGGAACGGCGGTGATGGCCTGCGCCACCAGCTCACGCGTGGACTGCTCCTCCTCCACAGGGTGATGGCAACGAAAGCGATGCCCGGGACTCGACGCGTCCGCGAAGCCGGGCATCTGCTCGGCGCACACGTCACTCGCCTTCCAGCATCGCGTACGGAAGGGGCATCCGCTCGGCGGACGGGTCGCCGACGGTACGGGCCCGACCAGCGGAATCGGGTCGATCGGATCGAGGAGCCCGGGGGTCGCGGAGAACAGCGCACGGGTGTACGGATGCCGGGCCCGGTCCGTAACCTCGTCGGCCGGGGACTCCTCGACGATCCGCCCCAGATACATCGTGATGACGCGGTCGCTCATCCGCCGCACGGTCTGGATGTCGTGCGAGACGAAGACGAGGGCCAGGCCGAGGCGTTCCTTCAGGTCGAGGAGGAGGTTGAGGATCTGGGCGCGTACCGACACGTCCAGCGCGCTCGTCGGTTCGTCCGCCACGACCAGGTCCGGTTCGAGTGCCAACGCACGTGCGATCGCCACGCGTTGACGCTGGCCGCCGGAGAGCTGTCCGGGGAGTCCTTCCGCCAGTACGCGCGGGAGTCCGACAAGGGACATCAACTCCCTTACACGTTCCTCCCGTTGCCCGCCCGTGCCCTGCCTGTGCACATCGAGCGGGTCCCGCAGAATCTGCCGTACCGTCAGGCGGCGGTTCAGGGCGGTCGACGGGTCCTGGAAGATCATGCCGGTGTGGGCGCCGACCGTGGCTCGCCGCTCGGCAGGCTTCATCGTCCACAGGTCGCGGCCGCGGAAGGACACCGTCCCGGACGTCGGCTTCTGTACGCCCACCAGGACCTTGGCGAGCGTCGACTTGCCGCAGCCGGACTCGCCTACGACGCCCACCGTCTCGCCGGGCGCGATGGCGAGGTCGGCGCCGGTGAGGGCGTACACGCGATCGCGCGAGAACAGGCCGCCGGTGCGCGCCTTGTGGACGACGTGGGTGTCGGAGAGGGTGATGACAGGGCCGACTTCGCCGTCCTGCGTCGCCTCACCGTCCTGCTTCATGGCCCCGCTCAATTCACGGCCTCGCTTTCCGTCGTGCTTCCCGTCGGCTCGGTCGTCGCCCCAGTGGTCGTGGGCAGGACGACCGCCGGGTGGTGACAGGCGACCTCGTGGCGGCGGTGCGGGCCGGCCAGTCGGGGCGCGGTCGTACGGCACACCTCGGTCGCCATCGGGCACCGGTCGGCGAACCGGCAGCCCGCCGGGAAGTCGGCAGGGGAGGGGACGACGCCCTTGATCTGCGTCATCCGTTCGGCCGCCCCCTCCAGGGAGAGGACGCTGCCCAGCAGCCCGCGCGTGTAGTGGTGAGAGGGCGACTCCACCAGGTCCGCCGTCACCCCCGACTCCACGATCTGGCCGCCGTACATCACCACGACCCGGTCGGTGACGTCCGCGATGAGCGCGAGGTCGTGGGAGACGAGGATCAGCGCGAAGTCCAGCTCCTCGCGCAGCCTCAGCAGCAGCTCGATGATCTGGGCCTGGACCGTGACGTCCAGGGCCGTGGTCGGTTCGTCGGCGACGATCAGTTTCGGCTGGCGGGAGAGGGCCATGGCGATGAGGACGCGCTGGCGCTGGCCGCCGGACAGTTCGTGCGGGTAGCTGCGCAGGGTGCGTTCCGGGTCGAGGCCGACCAGTTCGAGGAGCTCGGCGCCCGTGCGCTTGCCGCCGCGCCGTATCACCTGCTTGAGCTGGGCGCGGATCGTCATCGCGGGGTTCAGGGAGGACAGGGCGTCCTGGTAGATCATCGCCATGTCGTGGCCGAGGAGCTTGCGCCGTACGCGCATCGGTTCGTCGACCAACTGCCGCTGGTTGAAGCGGACATGGCCGCGTACCCGGGCCCCCTTCGGCTCAAGTCCCATCACCGCGAGCGCGGTCAGCGACTTGCCGCAGCCCGACTCGCCGACCAGGCCCAGCACTTCACCGGGCTGTACGTCGAAGCTGATGCCGTCGACGATGTCCACACCCCCGTGGCGGGCATCGAAGCCGATGGCCAGGTTCTCGACGGCGAGCACCGGCTGCCCCTCGCGCAGGGGCCGGGCCCGGGAACGCAGGCGCTGGGCCGCCTCCGTAAGGCCCGGCAGTTCGAGGACCTTGCCGCTGCCCGGCTCGGGGGCCTCCAGGCGGTCCTTCTCCACGGACGTACGCGCCGCCTCCACGTCCCGCGCGGTGGGCGCCGCCCATGCGTCCGACACGCCCTCGGAGAGGATGTTCAGCGACAGCACCGTGATCAGCATGAGCAGCCCGGGGAAGACGGTCGCCCACCAGCCCCCGGTCAGCACCATGTTCTTGCCGTCCGCGATGACGCTGCCCCAGGACGGGTCCGGGGGCCGTACGCCCGCGCCGATGAACGACAGCGACGCCTCGAAGACGATGGCCTCGGCGACCTGCACCGTGCAGAACACCAGCACCGGGGCGGCGCAGTTGATGGCGACGTGCTTCAGCACGATGTGCGAGGTACGCGCCCCGATGACGCGTTCCGCGGTCACGTAGTCCTCGCCGTACTGGTCCATCACATTGGCCCGTACGACCCGTGCGATGGGCGGCGTGTAGAGGAACGCGATCGCGCCGATGAGGACCGGGATGCTGCCGCCGAACACCGCGATGAGCACGGCCGCGAGCGCGATGCCCGGGAACGCCATGATGACGTCCAGGCAGCGCATCACCGTCTCGTCGACCGCCTTGCGCGAGGTCGCCGCGATGGCGCCGAGGACCGCGCCCACGACGAGCGCGAGCCCGGTCGCGCCCAGACCGATGGCGAGGGACCAACGGGCCCCGTACATCAGCCTGCTGAGGATGTCGCGGCCCAGGCTGTCCTGGCCCATCCAGTGCTCGCCCGAGGGCGCGCCCTCGCCGTGACCGTTGTCGATCAGGGTGGCCTGGTCGAGCGGGTCGTGCGGGGCGATCAGCGGTGCGAGCAGGGCCGTCAGGACGACGATCCCGATGACGACGACGGCGATCCGGGACATCACGGGGAGCCGTTTGAATCCCCTCAGCCTGATGCCGGGCCGGGACAGGGCCTCGGTCATCCGCTTTCGAGACAGCGGCATCATGCTTCGGCACCCCTCAGACGCGGGTTGACCAGCAGATAGAGGATGTCGATGAGGAGGTTCACGATCACGAACCCGAAGGCGGTCGTCAGGACGACGCCCTGCACGACGGCCGGGTCACCGTTCTTCACGGCGTCGATCATCAGCTTCCCCATCCCCGGCAGCGAGAAGATCGTCTCGATGACGACCGCGCCGCCGAGCAGATAGCCGACCTGGAGTCCGAGCACGGTCATCGGGTTGATCAGTGCGTTGCGCAGTACGTTCCGGCCGACGACGACCACCGGCGGCAGACCGCTGCCGACGGCCGTCCGTACGTAGTCCTTGTCCAGCTCCTCGACCACGGCGGTCCGTACGATCCGGGTGAGCTTCGCGGCGACCGGCAGCGACAGCGCGAACGCCGGCAGCGTCATCGTCTTCAGCCAGCCGCTGAACGAGTCGGCCGGGTTGATGTATCCGCTGGTCGGGAACCAGCCCAGGTCCACCGCCAGATACTGGATCATCAGCAGCGCCAGCCAGAAGCCGGGCGCCGCGACCCCGGTCAGCGACACGACCCGGATCAGCTGGTCGGGCAGCCGGTCCCGATAGATCGCGGCGGTGACCCCGCCGAGCAGGGACAGCACCACCGCGATGCCGAGCCCCATGAACGTCAGCTGCATGGTGAGCGGCAGCGCGGTGGTGACCTGCTCGACGACCGGCGCCCTGGTCAGCGCGCTGACGCCCATGTCACCCCGGGCCAGGTCCGCGACGAAGGCGACGTAACGCACCGGAAGCGGGTCGAGCAGCCCATTGCGCTCCCGGAAGTCGTGCAGCTGCTCCTCGGTGGGGTTGGCGCCCTGGAAGTACGCGGACGCCGGATCGCTGTCCGAGAACCGCATCACGAGAAACACGAACAGGACGATGCCGAGCACGAGCGGGATGAGCAGGGCAATACGGCGGGCCAGAATCCTGACGATCGCGACCACTTAGGGTTCTCCTTGCTGTCCCGGCTACGCCCACTTCGCTTGGAGAAGGTTTATCCCCGGGTATGGCTGTGGCCGAATACCCGAGAGTTCCTCCGCGTCCCAGGCGGTCATCAGCTCGGTGTGGACGACCGGATAGATCACGGCGTTCTCCGCGACGATGTCGATGTATTCCTGCGTCATCTGCTTCTTCGTCTCGGCGTCGGGCTCCCGTGTGGCCTCGTCCATGCGCTTGAAGAGGTCCTTGGCCACGGAGTTGTCGGTCCAGCGGGCGTACCGCATCCAGGTGTTCTCGGGCCCGTAGTTGTAATGCATGATCAGGTCCGCGTCGAGGCCGAACTGGTTCGGATTCGAGGCGCCCGCGACGACCTGGAAGTCCTGCTTCTGGTCGAGCTTCGTGAACAGCGCGGCGGTCTCCTGCGGCTGGAGGGTCGTCTTGACGCCGACGGCGTCCCACGAGGCCTTGATGGTCGGCAGACAGTCCACGATCCAGCTCACGCTCACCGCCATGAGATTGACCGTCAGCCCGCTGACCCCGGCCTCCCTCAGTAGATCCCGGGCCTTGTCCGGGTCGTACGCGTAGACCGTGCTGGCCTTCCGGTAGCTCGGATTTCCCTCGTTGAGGAACGAGCTCGACGCTGTCCCGTGACCGCGCAGCGCGGCCTGGATCATCTTCTCCGTGTCGATCGCGTAGTGCAGCGCCTGCCGCACCCGTACGTCGTCGAAGGGCTTGTGGGCGGTGTTGAAGAGCAGGAACAGGTGATTCATTCCCGCCCCGCCCTCGACCTTGAGCCCGCCCTTCTCCAGCTGGGAGATATTGGCGTACGGAATGTTGTCGGAGATCTGCGCGCCCGCGCTGGAACCGGAGATCTTGGCGACGCGCGGCGCGGCGTCCACGATCGACAGCCAGTTCATCTTCTTGAACGCGGCCTTTCGCGGCCTGTTGTAATCGGCGAAGGCCTCGAACGACGTGTTGGACTTCGGATTGTGCGCCGTCTGCCGGTACGGCCCCGAACCGACCGCCTTCCCCGCCGTCGCGTCGTCCAGCGCACCCGGCTTGGAAAAGACGTGCTTCGGCATGATCTTCGCGAGCGTCATCCGCTGGACCCCGTCCGGGAACGGGAACTTGAGCACCAGCTCCACCGACTTCTCGTCGACCTTCCGTACCTCCTTCAGCCAGGAGCCGAAGAAGTTCTTGGCGAGCGTCGTCGTCTTGGGGTCCAGGACACGGTCGAAGGTGAAGATCACGTCGTCGGCGGTGACGGGCTGCCCGTCGTGCCACTTCGCGCCGTCCCGCAGCGTGAACCTCCAGGTGGTCGCCTGGAGATCGGCCGGGATCTCGGTCGCGAGGGCCGCGTACGGCTCACGGCTGATCGGATCGGTGTCCAGCAGCCCCTCGTAGATGTGGTGGTTGGCGGCCAGCGAGAACGCCGACGCCGTCATCAGCGGGTCCCAGCTCTGGTCGTTGCCGTAGCCGATCACCGCTGTGAGCGTCCGGTCGGCGCCCTCACCCCCGCCGCCCGTCTCGTTCGTGGACTCCGGCCCCGACGAGCAGGCGGACAGCGTCGAGCTGATCGCGGCGGCCGCGCCCAGCGCGCCGGAGTACTTCAGGAACGACCGGCGGTGCAGCGCCGGTGCATGGGTCGCGTCGCGCACGGTTCCTCCAGCAAGCAGTGGGAGATACGACGTCCTACGTCATAGGTGCAGCGTGACCATAAGAGGGGGCGTGGAGGCGGTCAAGGGATCGCGCACGAATGCCGTTTCTTCCAGAGGTGCGACCAATGTCGGTACGAAGGCAGGGAAGTTGAGCCCCGTATCTGACGGGTCGTGGAAGAAGTTTAGCCAGGAGGTGGGACGTGGGATGTCCGCCACGCGTACGATGCGGCGCATGTCTCAGGAGCCGATGCCGCAGGAGTCCGTGCCTCAGGAGCCCACGCCCCACGCGTCCGGAAACTCCTCCTTGAACTCCCTCTCCCGGGGGCAGTCCGCCGGTACGCGGCGGGTGAGCAGCCAGATCCAGCGCGAGGTCATGCAACTGATCCTCGACCGCAAGCTCCGGGCCGGCGCGCCCCTGCCCACCGAGGCCGAACTGATGGGCGCCCTCGGCGTCAGCCGCAACTCCGTCCGCGAGGCCCTCAAGGCGCTCCAGGCCCTCGACATCGTGGAGATCAGACACGGATACGGGACGTATGTCGGCCAGGCGTCCCTGACTCCCCTCGTCGACGGCCTGACCTTCCGCACGCTGGCAGCCCAGCAGGGCGACGACGGGGGCGCGCTGGCGCTCGGCGACATACTCCAGGTCCGCGAGGTGCTGGAAGAGGGGCTGATACGACGGGTCGCGGGCGTGCTGTCGGACGGGGAGCTGGACCGGCTGGAGGGCGTGGTGACGCGGATGGAGGAGGCGGGCCGGGCGGGCCTTCCCTTCCCCGAACTCGACCGCGAATTCCACGAGTTGATGTACGCGTCCCTCGGCAACGCCCTCGTTCCCCAGCTGCTGGGCGCCTTCTGGACCGTGTACCGGCGGGTCGCCGGGGTGCGGGGCTGGACGGACGATCCGACACCCGACGTCACGGTGCGACGGCACCGGGACATAGTCGTCGCCCTCAGGGCACGGGATGTCGAGGGGGCGCAGCGGGCGATGGCGGTACATTTCCGGGGAATCGAGGCGCGTGCGGCGCAGGAGTCGAGGGGGGTCGGGTGAGCGGGGTCGGGGATACGGCTCGGGACGGGGGCTGGGCGGGCGAGGCGGCCGGTGTACTGCGCTTGCCGTCAGGCCGGCTGGTACGGGGCCGGGGGTTGCGGCGCCCGCTCGCGCCGTCGGCGCCTCATCCCACGTACGCCGTCTATCTGCTGGGCAGGCAACCACCCGAAGTCCCCTGGGAAACCCGCTGGATCCGCTGGCCGGACTTCTGGCTGCCCCGTGACCGCGCGTACGCCCGCGAGGTGCTGACGGAGGCGTGGAACCGGGCGGCGGCTCCGGACGAGCGGGTCGAGATCGCCTGCGGGGGTGGCCGCGGACGTACGGGTACGGCTCTTGCCTGCCTGGCGGTCCTGGACGGCGTACCGCCGGAGGAGGCGGTGGACTTCGTACGCCGGAACTACGACCGGCATGCGGTGGAGACGCCGTGGCAGCGCAGGTATGTGCGGGGTTTCGCGGAGCCGTCGCGGGTCAGGTGAGGCGTCAGTCAGGTGAGGCGCAGGGTGATCCAGGGCACGGTGTCGCCCGGCAGCACGTACCGCTCGACCTCGACGAACCCGCGCTTCTGCGCGAACCGCAACCCGTCCTCGTTGGACGCGAGAACGACGGTCTCGATCACACCGCCGCCGAACGCCCGCGCCTGCTCCAGCCCCCGCGCGTAGATCTCCTCGCCGAAGCCCTGCCTCCGGTGGGCGGGCAGCACGCGAGCGATGACGGTGACCTCCGGCGCGTCATCGGTGGGCGGACGCACGGTCGAGCACCCCACGAGTACGTCCCCGAGATACGCGACCTCCAGGTGATACCGCTCGGCCCGCTCCCGCGCCTCCTCGATCGACATCGCCGCCGGAGGGACGATCACGTTGTGAACGTGCTGCCAGTCCTGAAGGGCGGCACCATTGTCCACATCCACTTGCTCAACACGAAGCTCGGTCACCGGGGGAGCCAATCGTGTGAGCGGGTGACCGTCAAATAGGTTTGCGGCCGTGCGTCGAGGACGCCGACGCCGGCCGGTGGTCCTTCGGCCGATTGAACGGAGCCGGAGTTCATACCTTGGTTGGTCTGTCCGTCGACCATCGGCGGACAGACCAACCGACCGTCGGCTCAACAGACTTGGGGCATGGAGAAGACCCAGGGGAGCATGGCGAGTACGGGGATCAGTCGGGCGCGGTTCATGGCCGGGGCGGTGGCGACGGTTGGGGTCGCGGGGGCGGCCGGGGGCTTCGCGGCGCCCGCGTCCGCCCACGCTCCCGCACCTGCCCCCGTCTCGGCCCGGCGCGGGCTCAAGCACCGAGGCGTCGTCTACACCGTAGGAGCCGGCGAGACACCCGGCACCGCCTGGAGTGAGCGGAGGATGCGCGAGGACGTCCGCGTGATCGGGGACGAACTGCACGCCGACTCCGTTGAGGTGACCGGGGACGGCGTCGAGCGGCTCAACGCTACGGCGAGTGAGGTGGCCGAGCGCGGACTGCACGTGTGGTTGCAGCCGACACTGGGTGACGTGCCGGAGAAGGAGATCCTCGATCACCTCGCCGAGAGCGGGCGGCACGGGGAGCAACTGCGGCGGCAGGGCGCGCAGGTCACCCTCGCCGTCGGGTGTGAGTTCTGGCTGTTCGTGCCGGGCATCGTGCCGGGGGACGACGTCCTCGAGCGGATCGAGAACCTGGAGAAGGGGAACTTCGATCTCGTGAAGATGCAGAAGCGGCTGGCCGGGTTCACCGCGAAGGCGGCGGCGGTGGGCCGGTCCGTCTTCCGCGGCAAACTCAGCTACGCCGCCGCGCAGGACGAGAGGTTCGAGAACGTCGACTGGGGGCTGTTCGACATCGTCGGCATCGACTACTACTCGTACTTCCGCCAACGAGCCGACTACGTACGGGAGTTGCGTACGTTCCTGCGCTGGGGCAAGCCCCTGGCCATCACCGAGTTCGGGACCTGCACCTTCAAGGGTGCCCCGGAGGCGGGCGGCATGGGCTGGAACATCGTCGACTACACCAAGGAACCGCCGGAGATCAAAGGCAACCCGGTCCGCAGCGAGCGCACCCAGGCCGCGTATCTCACCGATCTCCTCGACGTCTTCGAGTCGATGAACCTGCATGCGGCGATGGCCTTCGAGTTCATCACCGCCGACGCCCCGCACCGGCCCGACCGTCCGCGATACGACCTCGACCTGGCGTCCTACGCCATCGTCAAGCCCATCAAGGACCGCCCCGACGATCCGAACTCCGACTGGCACTGGGAGCCGAAGCAGGCCTTCCACGCGCTGGCCCGGCACTACGGCCGGGCGCGCTGCTGAGGCGGCCGAGGGCCGTGCTTCAGGCCCGCTCGGCGCGGAAGCGGACCGCCCCGGACTCCGGATGCAGATCCAGCGACACGTTCCCGAAGCCGGCCTTCGCCAGCCGGTCCGGAAGCCCGGCCGGATCCACCGTGTTCATCGTGTCGCGGAAGTGGAGCAGCCGGAATCCGAAACTCGGCTGGCTGTCGCACCCGGCGAAGACCCCGCCGGGCCGCAGCACGCGGTACGCCTCCGCGAAGATCCGGTCCTGCTGGGCGGCCGTTGGCACATGGTGGAGCATCACGAAGCAGACGACGGAGGAGAAACTCGCGTCCGGCAGCGGCATCGCGGCCCCGTCCGCGTGGAGGATCCGGGCCCGGTCGCCCCACTTGCGTTCCAACAGGGCCGCGGTGGCCCCGTCGATCTCGACGGCCGTGACACGCGGGACCTGCTCGATCAGTACGCGCAGGTTCGCGCCGTATCCCGGACCGATCTCCAGTACGTCGTCGCCGAGTCGGACGCCGTCCAGGGCCCAGGGAAGGATGTGATCCCTGGTCGTCCGGGCCCACTTGTCGGAGCTGCACAGTCTGCGATGTGCTCGGTTCATCGGCATGAGGCGACGGTACGAGCGGGGACGCGGTGTCCGACACGGGCTACGCTGCCGTCCCATGTCGCCAGACGGACAGCCTGCCGCCACCGCGATCTTCATCGGCCACTTCGCGATGCCGAAGGGCAGCGGGTTCGGCCGACACTGGCATACGTTCCACCAACTCGCCTGGGCGGCAAAGGGGCTGCTCCGGGTGACCAGCGAGCGCGGCGCCTGGCTGCTGCCGCCGACCCTGGCGCTGTGGATCCCCGCCGGGGTGCAGCACACCACCGAGGCCGAGGGCGACGCCGTCATGCGAAGCCCGTACGTCGACCCGGCCGCGTGCCCGGGAATCCAGTGGACCGAGCCCACGGTGGTGGCCGTGAGCCCTCTGCTCCGGGCGCTCATCGACCACCTCGTACGCATGGACCTCGCCCCGGACGCCAGGTCGCGCGCGGAGGCCGTACTCCTCGACGTGCTGCACCCCGTCCCGGTGACGAGCGTGTCCCTCACCGAGCCCCGCGACCCCCGTACGCGAGCGGTGGCCCGAGCACTCGCCGAACACCCCGCCGACGGACGCCCGTTGGAGGCCTGGGGTACCGAAGTCGGCGCGAGCGCCCGTACCCTGGCCCGCCTCTTCGTCACCGAGACGGGACTGACCTTCGGCCAGTGGCGTGAACGCCTGCGCATCCAGGCCGCGATGCCACTCCTCGCCGAGGGGCTGACGATGGAGGCGGTGGCCCGGCGGGTGGGCTACGCCTCCGCCAGCTCGTTCGTGGCGGCGTTCCGGCGGATCGTGGGGGTCACGCCCCGGCAGTACTTCCCGGTCCGCGACGGTGGGCCGCCACGCGTTCGCGTGTCGCGCAACGGCGGGAGCAGTAGCGGCGCGCCGGGCCCTGGCCCTGGGTGACATAGACGTTCTGGCAGCTGGATGAGGCGCAGACCCCGCCCGGCGGGGACTGGCGGTCCCAGAGGAGGACGGTCAGCGCCAGGCACGACGAGGCCAGGAACCACTCGTCCCAGGGGGCGTCGTCATGGCTGTCGAGGTGGGGGTGCCACGGAGTGCCGCCGCCGTGCGAGGTGAGCCGCGGCGGGCCGGTGTGCTTCAGCAGCAGGCGGTTGAGCGCGGCCGCGGCGGCGTCGACGTGCCCGGCGGCGAAGACCTCCCGGAGGAGGAGGGCGGCCGCGCGCATCCGTGCGATGTCGTCGGTGCTGATCTCGATGGGCTCCAACTCGCCGTACCCACGGAGCACTTCGGCGACGGCGTCGGGCTGCGGCTGCCGGTCGCCGGTACCGGACAGGACGTTGATCAGGGCCGCGGTGCGCCGGGCGTTGGTCAGTACGGAGTGCCGCGTCGACCAGTCGTCGGTGGGGACCATGGATCGAATGTAACGCATATTGCGAAGTTTTGAGTTACCTGCGTAACGTCATTTGGATGAAGAAGCGTTACGGGATGTGGTCCTCTCTCGCCGGAGCGGCAGCGGCGCGGACGGGCGACGACATGTCCGGCCCTGCGCTGTTGCTGGCGGGCTTCGCGATCGGGGGATCGGCCACGGAGGCGTCGTCGCTGCTGGCCGGCATCACGGTGTCGGCGGCGGTCGGCGGCCCGGTGCTCGGAGCGCTCCTCGACAGGTCCGCGAAGCCCGGCCGCCTGCTGGCCTGGGCGCTCGCCCTCTACGCGGCGGGCCTCATGGTGATCCTCCTGAGCCTCGGCCGCCTTCCGATCGAACTCACCGTCCTGATCGCGGTGTTCACGGGACTGCTCGGACCCGCCCTGTCGGGCGGCTGGACCGCCCAACTGCCGAGGGTCGTGCCCCGCGACGGGATGCCGCGCGCGAACGCGCTCGACGCGATGACGTTCAGCCTGGCGAGCCTGGTCGGCCCGGCGCTCGCCGCGGCCCTGGCGAAGCTCCTCGGAGCACCGGCCGCCGTGGTTGCGTCGGCCGCGCTGATCGCCTTCGCCCTGCCCTCGGCATGGACGCTGCCCGCGCGCCACGGTCCGAAGCGGGTGCGACCGCCAACGTCCGTGGCCGATGACCTCGCGGCCGGCTTCCGTTGCATCACCCGCACCCGGCCCCTGGCCCGGGCCACCCTCACCTCGGTCATCTCCTGCACGGGCCTGGGCATGCTGATCACCTGCACCCCGCTCCTCGGCGAACGGGCCTTCGCTTCGGCTGCCGACGGCACGCTGCTCCTGTCCTGCACCGCCGTCTCGGCACTCGCCGTCAACGCCGTACTCGCGCGCCGCCCCCGCGCGATCGCCCCGGACACGATCATCTGGACCAGCACGCTGCTTCTTGCCGTCGCGCTTCTGATGGCCGCGACCGGACATCCGGCCCTGGTCGTCGCCGCCGCCCTGGCGGCGGGCCTCGGCGAAGGCCCCCAACTCGTCGCCCTGTTCGCGGTCCGGCACCGGGAGGCACCGGAACGCCTGCGCGGCCAGGTCTTCACCACAGGCGCCAGCCTCAAGATCACCGGCTTCGCCCTCGGCGTGGCGATCGCGGGCCCGATCGCCACGCGGTCACTCCCGGCGGCGCTTCTGGCTGCCGCCGGGGTGCAGGTTGCCGCGGGTCTGAGCTTCCATGCCTTCGCTTCGGGCCGAACTGCCTCGTACGACTGAGCGGACGGACGGGCGTCGGCTCGCCTCCTCGTCCTAAGCCAGGAGTTCGACGAGGGCCAGTCCGGTATGGGGGACACCCCGGGCACGAACAGCGGGGGCAGCAGGCGGGCGGCGTCCCGCGGCAACTCGGCGCGGATCGTCCGCCGAACGTGCGGAAGCACCCCTTGCGGACGGCCGCCCATGGCATCGACCAGCAGGGAGACGAGCGTCGTGCCCGGCCGGTACGCGACCCCGACGCTCAGCCGATCGACTCGCCCCAGCCGCACCCTCGACTCCGCCACAGTTTCCTCCCCCAGGCCACGTGGTCCCACCGACCATGTCACCACGCTCCGCCCTCCGATGGACCTGCGCTTTTAGACCACCTTCGAAAGCGTTGCTCCGCGCCCGCCGACCCCGGACCCTGTACAGGGTCAGCATCGGGCAGTCCGAGTCGGGAACGCACCCGGCCCCGCGCGGGGGAGGGGGCCGAGACGACGCCACCGACACGTCTCCGGCGCTGTCTCGCCCCGCCGGTCCCGGCGGGGCGAAGTGCTGTCCACGCCTGATCGAACCGGCTCGAATGAGTGAAGCCCTGGGGGTTCGGCTTGCAGCCTTCTCTTCGTCAAGTTTAGCGAATGCTAAACTCGCGAAAGGGTTGAAGGTGGAAGAGCAGCGGGACGTTTATCTGACCGGCGAGGTGGATCAGTGGCTGAACGACCTTGAGAAGGCCGACCCGGACTCGTATGTGCTCGTCAATCAGGCGATCTGGATCCCCTGTTCGTCATCGACCCGTGGCGTTCCGCCATCCTCCTTGTAGGCGGGGACAAGTCCGGGAACTGGAGCGCCTGGTACGACGAAGCGATCCCGCCGGCCGAGCTCCGGTACGCGGAACACGTGGCTGATCGAAAGAGGGAGTCGGGGGAGTGAGCGGAGACGTCAGGTGGTCGGCCAGCGGACATCGTGAGCGGGCGGAGGAGCTGTCGGGCGGTCGGGACGCGTTCTTGGAAGGGGCTCGGCGCATGCTCGCCGAGGCTCGGGCCTGGCGGCTCGTGGACATGAGGCAGGAACGCGGTTACACCCAGGCGCAGGTGGCCGAGCGCATGGGCGTGAGCAAGGGTCGGATCTCGCAGATCGAAAGCGGTCAGGTCTCTGGTACAGACGTCGTGGCTCGGTACGTCGAGGCGCTGGGCGGCAGCCTGGTGATGGTCGCGGTCTTTGACGACGGGGAGTTGCGCAAGGTCGGTTGAATGGCCCCGGGAGTCCTGACGTTCACTTGGGGCTTGCGGTACGAGTCACTCCGCGACGGCGCCGATGAACTCCGTCCAGGCCGCCGCACCGATCACCAGCACGGGCCCGTCCATGACCTTGCTGTCCCGGACGGGGACGATGCCGGGGACTCCGTCGGCCACCTCGACGCAGTCCTCCCCGCCAGCGCCGCCGCTGTAGGTGCTCTTGCGCCAGCGGGCGGCGCCCACGAAGTCGTATGCGACCTCGACGCACGACTCGCCGTCCTCGCCGCCGCTGTAACTGCTCTTGCGCCAGTGGGCGTTGCTCAGGTCGTACTCGCGCATCGTCTGAAGTCCTCCGCCACCGATTCGATCAGGGCCAGGGACGCCTCCGGCGACAGAGCAGCGCCCCTGAGGAGATCGTAATACCCCTGGATGCGCTTCACGACGGCCGGATCGTCCAGCAGGTTCCCCGAAAGCACGCCCTCTGTATAGGCGGTTGGCGGGGCATCCTCGAACTCCATGAGCGTCATCATCTTGCCCATGGTCGGGTGCGCTCCGGCCGAGAACGGGAGTACCTGTACCAGCACCATGCGCTCGCGGATCATTGCCGCAATGTGCTCCAACTGTGCAGCCATGACGGCAGGCCCGCCGACCGGGACGCGGAGTGCAGTTTCGTGCAGGACCGCCCAATACACGGGCCGTGTAGCGTCCTTGAGGATCGGAGCCCGATCCATACGGGCCCTGACCATCTCCTCGATGTACGCCTCCGATGCGAGCGGTTTGCTGGCCAGGTAGAGCGCGCGGGCGTACTCAGGGGTTTGCAGGAGCCCCGGGACCACCGTAGGTGCCCAGTCACAGATGCTCGTTGCCAGCCGCTCCAACTCCACCACGTGCGCGAAGTACGTATACGGCTGCTCCTTGATGAGCTTTCGCCAAAGCCTCTCGAAAAAACCCTCGGTTTGTAGGACCCCGTCGATCCGCTGCGCCACATCCAACTGCGGCTTCCGAATGGCCTGTTCGAATTGCCCAATGTAGCCGCCCGACACAAAAACGCGAGAACCCAACTCGGCCTGAGTGAATCCGGCCTCCTCCCGCCGCCGTTTCAGCTCCGTACCGAAGAACTCCCAGGCCGCCTGACGTGAACCATTGGCCATGGCCAACCCCCTTGTACTGCACCGTCGTTGCTGAGCGTAGAGGTCTTCCAAAGTCTAAGCGGCCGGCGCCACCGTGGAGATGAAAAGCGTGAAACTCAAAAGCGAGGGGATCAGCACGATGGCTGACTATGAAGGTCGCGGCGTACGGCACTCGACGCGATGCGTCGAGGAGGCGGAGGAAACGGTGAAAGAGTTGCGGGAAGCACTCGTGAACGCAGGAATTAAGTTGCCGACGCTCCGGATTGACCCGGCAAGTTTGGCGCGGGAGACGCCTTGCCCGCTCATCGAATTGGGTCGGTGTTCCGTCGAGACGGCGGCACGGCTGGCGGCGGTGATCCGGTGAGGCTGCCGATCGGGGCGTACGCCTTCGATACGAAGACGGGGAAGGTGGGCGTGGTGATGGGGCACGAAGGGCCGTACGTACAGCTCAGACCGATCGGCGGCGGTCGCGAGTGGGACTGCGAACCGGGCTCGGTCCGCACAGCCACCCAGGCGGAACGCCTCCGCGCGGCCACGGCGTATGCGAACGCACGCAGCCGCGGGGAGGTCCCTTGAAGCGTGACCGCGACCGTGACCGGGGGTAACCCCTGAGGTCGGTGTGACATAGGGTGCGGGCACATGGCGATATGGAACCCGATACGGAACCTTCGCAAGCCGAAGACGGCTCGCAAGTACCCCGTGCCGCTCACCATGCACCAGCTGTGGATGGTGTCGCTCAGTGCACCCGTGAACCGCGACCGGGACACCTCGCGGACGACGTTGTACCCCTTCACCCGCATCGACGACGAGAAGGCCCGGCGGTGGCTGGCCGACCAGTGGGAGATCACTTCGCGTGAGGCGCTGGCCGGCCGGCTCGACGGTCTCTCGCGGAGCGGTTATCGCGCGCGGGCGCGACTGCGGCTCGGATTCGAACCGCTGGCGTGGGACGCCGGGCTGTACGTGGACATCTCCCGGCGGGGTTTCGCGTGCGGGCTGCTGAGCGAGGCCGAGGCGTGGACCGCGCTCAAGAACATCGTGCCGGCGGTGGTGCGGACGTACGGCTCCTGGAAGGAGTACGCCGAGCACTATCAGCTGGGGCGGATGGTGTGGCGCGAGGGCCTCCAGAGCACACGGGACGCGGACCTGCCGGCCCCGCAGGAGGTGTCCGACGCCCACCTGCAATCCCTGCTGGACCCGATGAACAAGGCCAGCCCCTGGAACATGGCGCCCTGGGAGACGATCAGCCATCCCGACCGCGCTCGCTGACTCCGTAGGCGAGAATGGGCCACATGAGTATGGGCTGCGGGGGCGCGCGATGAGTCTCTTCCGGGACGACGGTGTCGTGCTGCGGACGCAGAGGCTCGGCGAAGCCGACCGCATCATGCTGCTGTCTCGCGGGGGGCGACCCCCGCACCCCCAGCAGGAAACCCTCGGGGGCGCGCGATGAGTCTTTTTCGGGACGACGGTGTGGTCCTGCGGACGCAGAAGCTCGGCGAAGCCGACCGCATCATCACCTTGCTCACGCGCGGGCATGGGCGTGTGCGGGCCGTGGCCCGTGGAGTACGGCGTACGAAGTCGAAGTTCGGGGCGCGGCTCGAACCGTTCTCGCATGTGGACGTGCAGTTCTTCGCTCGCGGGAGCGAGCTGGTGGGGCGCGGGCTGCCGCTGTGCACGCAGAGCGAGACGATCGCTCCGTACGGTGGCGGGATCGTCGCCGACTACGCCCGCTACACCGCCGGGACGGCCATGCTGGAGACGGCCGAGCGGTTCACGGACCACGAGGGCGAGCCGGCCGTCCAGCAGTATCTGCTGCTCGTCGGCGGGCTGCGGACGCTGGCCCGCGGCGAGCACGAGCCGCATCTCGTTCTCGACGCCTTCCTGCTGCGCTCGCTTGCCGTGAACGGGTACGCGCCCAGTTTCAGCGACTGCGCGAAGTGCGGGATGGCGGGACCGAACCGGTTCTTCTCGGTCGCCGCGGGAGGTTCCGTCTGCGCGGACTGCCGGGTGCCCGGCAGCGTCGTACCCTCGGCGGGGGCCCTCGAACTGCTCGGTGCGCTGCTGACGGGGGACTGGGCCACGGCTGACGCGTGCGAGTCGCGGTACGTCCGGGAGGGCAGTGGGCTGGTGTCAGCCTATCTGCACTGGCATCTGGAGCGTGGGCTGCGGTCACTGCGTTACGTCGAGAAGTAGCGACGTAGAAGAAGCAGCAGCAGAAGCAGCGCAGTAGAAGAAGCAGTGAAGTACGAGATCTAGGAGACGAGAAGCACATGGTGGTACGCGGGATCCTGGGGCGCCAGCGCCGCGAGTACAAGACGCCGGAGCCGCATCCGTCCGGCGCCCGCGCGCCGAAGCTTCCCGGTGAGCTGATCCCGAACCATGTGGCGATCGTCATGGACGGGAACGGGCGGTGGGCCAAGGAGCGGGGGCTGCCGCGGACCGAGGGGCACCGGGTCGGGGAGGGCGTCGTGCTGGACGTTCTCAAGGGCTGCATCGAGATGGGTGTCAAGAACCTTTCCCTGTACGCCTTCTCGACGGAGAACTGGAAGCGGTCGCCGGAGGAGGTCCGCTTCCTGATGAACTTCAACCGGGACGTCATCCGGCGCCGACGTGACGAGATGGACGAACTGGGGATCCGGATCCGCTGGGTCGGCCGTATGCCCAAGCTGTGGAAGTCCGTCGTCCAGGAGCTCCAGGTCGCGCAGGAGCAGACGAAGCGGAACGACGCGATGACGCTGTACTTCTGCGTCAACTATGGCGGGCGGGCCGAACTCGCTGACGCGGCGAAGGCGTTGGCCGCGGACGTGGCCTCCGGCAAGCTTGATCCGGAGAAGGTCACCGAGAAGACCGTGCAGAAGTATCTGTACTACCCGGACATGCCGGACGTCGATCTCTTCCTTCGCCCTAGTGGTGAGCAGCGCACGTCCAACTACCTGCTCTGGCAGTCGAGTTACGCCGAGATGGTGTTCCAGGATGTGCTGTGGCCGGACTTCGATCGTCGTGACCTGTGGCGGGCGTGTGTGGAGTACGCCCAGCGGGACCGGCGGTTCGGCGGAGCGGTTCCTAATGAGGAGCTGCTTGCGATGGAGCGGGCGATGAAGGGGCGGCCCGAAAGCGGTTGATCGTCCCGCCGCCCCTACCCTCCCCCACTCTCGGCTTCGCTCGAGCGGGGGGACCCCCATCATCCCTGGGGCTACGCCCCAGACGCCCCGCAAGGGGTGGGGGTGACAGGCCGTGTCGCGGCTGTGGTTCGTTGGGGCGTTGCGGCTCCTGGGGCGCGCCCTTCAGGGGCGCGGGGCTGTATCAATGTGCGGCTCCGCCGCGCGGGCGCGACAAGCCACGACGGACCCGCACCCGACAAGGAACCCTCCGTTCAACCGCCGGAGGCAACCCGCGCCGCCGCACACTCCGCGCACGTACCGAAGATCTCCACCGTGTGCGCCACGTTCACATACCCGTGCTCCACCGCGATCGCCTCAGCCCACTTCTCGACCGCCGGCCCCTCGACCTCGACCGCCTTGCCGCACACACGGCAGACGAGATGGTGATGGTGATCACCGGTCGAGCAGCGGCGGTACACCGACTCGCCGTCGGACGTGCGCAGGACGTCCACCTCGCCGGCGTCGGCCAGGGACTGGAGTGTGCGGTACACCGTGGTGAGGCCGACGGAGTCGCCCTTGTGTTTGAGCATGTCGTGGAGTTCCTGCGCGCTGCGGAACTCGTCGACCTCGTCGAGCGCCGCCGCCACAGCGGCGCGCTGCCGGGTCGAACGGCCCCGAACGGGCGGTCCAGCGGTCGTCACCGTTGCCTCCTTAAAACTGCGGCTCGCCGGGCCATTGTGCCAGCCCGATCTGAGGGCAGTCAGACGCCGACCTTCCCGGACGAGTCACGGGTGGCCGGAATCGCGCACTCCGCCGGGTCCCCGGCGGCCTGTGCCATGGCCCGCGCCCGGCGCCGGTTCAGCGGTGTGGCCAGTGCCGTCAGCGCGATGAACGCCCCGATGGTCAGCAGGACAATTGTCGCGCCGGGCGGCACGTCCTGGTAGTACGAGGTGACCGTGCCGCCGATCGTCACGCTCACACCGATGGCCACGGCGATCGCGAACGTGGCCACGAAGCTACGGCTCAACTGCTGCGCGGCGGCGACCGGTACGACCATCAGAGCCGAGACCAGAAGCAGGCCCACGACCCGCATCGCGACCGTCACCGTGACGGCCGCCGTGACCGCTGTCAGGAGGTTCAGGGCGCGCACCGGCAGCCCGGTCACCCGCGCGAACTCCTCGTCCTGGCTCACCGCGAACAACTGCCGGCGCAGGCCGAGAGTGACGAGAACCACGAAAGCCGCCAGCAGGCAGATCGCCGTGACGTCGCTCTCGCTCACCGTCGACAGCGAGCCGAAGAGATACGAGGTCAGGTTGGCGTTGGAGCCGCCCGGCGCGAGGTTGATGAACATCACGCCGCCCGCCATACCGCCATAGAAGAGCATGGCGAGGGCGATGTCGCCGCGCGTCCTGCCGTACCAGCGGATCAGCTCCATCAGCACCGCGCCCACCACCGACACGAGCGTCGCCATCCAGACCGGGGACCAGGACAGCAGGAAGCCGAGGCCCACACCCGTCATCGCGACGTGGCCGATTCCGTCTCCCATCAGGGCCTGGCGGCGCTGCACGAGGTAGATGCCGACGGCGGGCGCGGTGATGCCGACGAGTACGGCGGCGAGCAGGGCCCGCTGCATGAAGGCGTAATCGAGGATGTCCATGGCCGGTCCTTTTGCTTCCTCAGCTCAGCAGGCCCGTGCGGACCGGTTCGGCGTCGTGCGCCGCGTGCGGGTGTACGTGGTCGTGGCCGGGCAGGGCATGCTGGCCGACCGCGGGCGGGGGCGGGCCGTCGTGCGCCACGCAGCCGTCGCGCAGGACGACCGCGCGCTTGATCAACGGCTCCAGCGGACCCAACTCGTGCAGCACCAGAAGTACGGAGGCGCCCTGGCCGACCTGCTCGCGCAGGGTCTCGGCGAGCATCTCCTGACTGGCGTGATCGACGCCCGCCATCGGCTCGTCCATGATCAGCAGGTCCGGCTGGGAGGCGAGGGCACGGGCGATGAGTACGCGCTGATGCTGGCCGCCCGACAGCGCGTTGACGGACTGCTTGGCGTGGTCCGCCATGCCGACCAGTTCGAGGGCCTGGTGGACGGCCTCGCGGTCCGCCTTGCGCAGCATTCCGAAGCGGGCCCGGGACAGCCGCCCGGACGACACGACCTCGGTCACCGTCGCGGGCACCCCGCCCGCGGCCGTCGTGCGCTGCGGTACGTACCCCACGCGCCCCCAGTCGCGGAAACGGCGCCGTGGCGTGCCGAACAGCTCGATCTCGCCGCGGGTGACCGGGACCTGACCGATGACCGTGCGGACGGCCGTGGACTTGCCGGAGCCGTTCGCGCCGAGCAGCGCGACGACCTCACCGTGGTGCACGGTGAGGTCGATTCCGCGCAGGACGGGGCGTGAGCCGAGTTCGGCCGTCACTCCGCGCAGGGATATGACGGGTTCCCCGGGCCGGTCAGCCTTCATGGCTCGCGCCTTCCGTTCGCTGCTTCATATCGCGTGCACACTCGCGTGCACCGAACGCGATCACTTCGTGCCGAGAGCCTTCTCCAGCGCCGTCAGGTTCGCCTGCATGACCTGGAAGTAGTCGTCGCCCTTGGACTTGTCGGTGATGCCCTCGAGAGGGTCGAGTACATCAGTCTTGAGACCGGCGTCCGCGGCCAGGGTCTTCGCGGTCTTGTCGGAGACCAGGGTCTCGTAGAAGACGGTGGTGACGCCGTCCGCCTTCGCCTCCTGCTGGAGCTCCTTGACCCGCGCCGCGCTCGGCTCGCTGTCCGGCTCCAGGCCGGCGATGGCCTCCATGGTCAGGCCGTAGCGCTGGGCGAGATAGCCGAAGGCCGCGTGGTTGGTGAAGAAGACCTTCGTCTTCGTGTTCTTGAGGCCGTCCTCGTACGCCGTGTCGAGGTCGTCCAGCTTCTTCACGAGGTCGGCGGTGTTCTTCTTGTAGTCCGCCGCGTTGTCCGGGTCCTCCTTCTCGAGGGCCTTGCCCACGCCCTCGGCGACCTCGGCGTACTTCACCGGGTCCAGCCAGACGTGCGGATCGAGGGTCGACTCCTCCTCGCCCGCGTGCTCCTCCTCGGCGGCGTGCTCCTCTTCGCCCTCGCCGTGCCCGTGGCTGTCCTCGGTGCCGAGGTCCTCGAGCTTCGTCAGCGTGGCCGCGTCGACCTTCGTCTTGACCTCGGACTGCCCCACCGCTTCGTCGACGGAGGGCTGCAGGCCCTTCAGATAGAGGACCGCGTCCGCCTCCTGGAGCTTCGCGGTCTGCTGGGCGCTGATCTCCAGGTCGTGCGGCTCCTGGCCGGGCTCCGTCAGGGAGGTCACACTGACATGGTCCCCGCCGATCTCCTCCGCGAGGAACTGCAGCGGATAGAACGACGCCACGACGTCGAGCTTCCCGCCACCGTCCTCACCCTCCGCGGCGTTGGAGTCGGACGAGCAGGCGGAGAGGGTGCCGATCGCGAGGGCGGTGGCCGCCAGTGCCGCGGTCCCGGCGGTGTTTATTCGAGAGGCGGCAAGGCGTCGTCGTACGTTCATGACACCCATTTTCAATGAAAGTGGAAACGATTGTCAACAAGCGTCCTGGTAAGAGGCGGGTAAACCCTGCGTAGACGCTTCTGTCCGTCCGAGACCCGAACCGATTTGATCCGGGGGGAGGGCCCGCCGGTAATCTGAAGCATTCGCACCTGAAGCATTCGCTCCTGAAGCATCCGCTCCTGAAGCATCCGCTTCGTCGCCGTCGTCGTAATGAAGAGAGCACCGTGGCCGCCGACAAGATCGACACCATCGTCAGCCTGAGCAAGCGCCGTGGCTTCGTCTACCCGTGCAGTGAGATCTACGGCGGCCAGCGCGCCGCCTGGGACTACGGGCCGCTGGGTGTCGAGCTCAAGGAGAACATCAAGCGCCAGTGGTGGCGCTACATGGTGACGTCGCGCGAGGACGTCGTCGGTATCGACTCCTCGGTGATCCTGGCGACCGAGGTCTGGGTGGCCTCCGGTCACGTCGCGACCTTCACTGACCCGCTCACCGAGTGCACCTCCTGTCACAAGCGGTTCCGCGCGGACCACCTGGAGGAGGCGTACGAGGCCAAGCACGGCCGTCCGCCCGAGAACGGCCTCGCCGACGTCAACTGCCCGCACTGCGGCAACAAGGGCCAGTTCACCGAGCCCAAGCAGTTCTCCGGCCTGCTCTCCACGCACCTCGGCCCCACGCAGGACAGCGGCTCCGTCGCCTACCTGCGCCCCGAGACCGCGCAGGGCATCTTCACCAACTTCGCCCAGGTCCAGCAGACCTCGCGCCGCAAGCCGCCGTTCGGCATCGGCCAGATGGGCAAGTCCTTCCGCAACGAGATCACGCCCGGCAACTTCATCTTCCGGACCCGCGAGTTCGAGCAGATGGAGATGGAGTTCTTCGTCAAGCCGGGCGAGGACGAGAAGTGGCAGGAGTACTGGATGCAGGAGCGCTGGAACTGGTACACCGGCCTGGGCCTGCGCGAGGAGAACATGCGGTGGTACGAGCACCCGGCCGAGAAGCTCTCCCACTACTCGAAGCGCACGGCCGACATCGAGTACCGCTTCCAGTTCGGCGGCAACGAGTGGGGTGAGCTGGAGGGCGTTGCCAACCGCACGGACTACGACCTCACCGCGCACTCCAAGGCCTCCGGCCAGGACCTCTCCTACTTCGACCAGGAGGCCGGCGAGCGCTGGACTCCGTACGTCATCGAGCCCGCGGCCGGTGTCGGCCGCGCCATGCTCGCGTTCCTGCTGGACGCGTACATCGAGGACGAGGCGCCCAACGCCAAGGGCAAGATGGAGAAGCGTACGGTGCTGCGGCTCGACCCGCGGCTTGCGCCGGTCAAGGTGGCGGTGCTGCCGCTGTCGCGGAATCCTGAGCTGTCGCCGAAGGCCAAGGGGCTGGCTTCGGCGCTGCGGCAGCACTGGAACATCGAGTTCGACGATGCGGGGGCCATTGGTCGCCGTTATCGGCGGCAGGATGAGATCGGTACGCCGTTCTGTGTGACCGTTGACTTCGACACGCTCGACGACAATGCGGTCACTGTGCGCGAGCGGGACTCGATGAAGCAGGAACGTGTTTCGCTGGACCAGATTGAGGGTTACCTGGCGAGTCGGCTGATCGGCTGTTAGTTCGCCCCCGCCGCCCCTGCCCGTCCCATCCCTGGGGCTGCGCCCCAGACCCCCTCCCGCGTCTGCCTGGCTGGGCTGGTTTGGGCGGCTGCGGGTTGTTCGTGGCTGGTCGCGCCCGCGCGGCGGAGCCGCACATTGATACAGCCCCGCGCCCCTAAAAGCGCGCGGTTCGCCGCCC
>NZ_BAAGPS010000030.1:65920-121845 GCF_054783935.1 Streptomyces pseudoechinosporeus | reverse complement strand
GGCGGCGAACCGCGCGTTTTTAAATGCCCCGGTTCTGTCTCGTCCGTAACGGATGTAACAGAACCGGCGGATTCGCAATCCAAGGCCCAAACCGTTCCGAAGAGGTGGGCATACGCGGCCCGCAGGGGGTGGGTCGCGGCGAACCTCTCACGGGGGCATCATGCGCAAGCAGGCAATCATCGGCGTCGCGACCATGGCGCTGGCCATCGGCACCGTCGGCTATGTGGCGGCGAGCGACGGGGAGCAGGGGAGCGACTCCTCTTCGGCCGGCTCGGCGATCGAGGCCAAGGGCGGTGCCGGGGCGGGGCTGCCGGCGGTTTCGGGCGAGCGGCTCAGCGCCATTGGGCTCACCGACAACCAGCGGCTCGTCAAGTTCCGGGTCGACCAGCCCAGCCGCACCCTGCCGCTCGGCAAGGTGGACGGTCTCAAGGGCGACAGCAAGCTGGTCGGGATCGACTACCGCGTACAGAACAACAAGCTGTACGGCGTCGGCGACCGCGGCGGTATCTACACGATCCGCGAGATCGGCGCCAAGGCCACCAAGGTCTCGCAGCTGAGCGTGGCCCTGCAGGGCAACTCCTTCGGCGTCGACTTCAACCCGGCCGCGAACCGGCTGCGGGTCATCAGCGACACCGGCCAGAACCTCCGCCACAACATCGACGACCCGGCCGGCGCCCCGGCCGCGGGCACCACCGCGGTCGACGGCACGCTGACCAACCCGCCGGTTCCGCCCGCCACGACCGGGGCCACGGCTCAGGGGGTGACCGGAGCCGCGTACACGAACAACGACCTCGCCGCGGCGACCGCCACCACCCTCTTCGACGTGGACACGGCTCTCGACCAGATCTCCGTCCAGTCCCCGGCCAACGCGGGCAACCTCGCGCCCACCGGCAAGCTGGGCGTGGACGCCGGACCGAGCGCGGGCTTCGACATCTACACGTCGACCCGGTCCGGCTCGAACACCGCGTACGCCGTCCTGCGCGTCGACGGCAAGCAGCGGCTGTACCGGGCGGATCTGCTGAACGGCTCGGTGGCTCGTACCGGGACCTTCGATAGCGGCCGGGCGGTCGTGGACCTGGCGCTGCCGCTGCGACAGGGCTGAGCCGGCGACAGAAGGCTGAGGGCTGAGGGGCTTGAGGGCTGACACATGACAGCTGACAGATATTGAAATTTGTCAGCTGTCATGTCAGGGTGGGTGTACGCCCTCCTGGGGCACTCCCTCCGGACACCCAAGGAGTCCACATGCAAACCCGTTCCCTCGGATCCACCGGCCCTCAGGTCTCCGCCCTCGGTCTCGGCGCCATGGGCATGTCCGCGCTGTACGGCGACGCCGACCGCGCCGAGTCCATCGCGACCATCCATGCCGCCCTCGAAGCGGGCGTGACGCTGATCGACACCGGTGACTTCTACGGCATGGGCCACAACGAGATGCTGATCGGCGAGGCGCTGCGGACCGCGCCCGCCGCGCGGCGCGAACAGGCGCTCACCAGCGTGAAGTTCGGGGCGTTGCGCGACCCGGACGGCGGCTGGGCCGGTTACGACGGCCGGCCGGCCGCGGTGAAGAACTTCGCCGCGTACTCGTTGCAGCGGCTCGGCGTGGACCACATCGACGTGTACCGGATCGCGCGCGTCGACCCGGACGTCCCGATCGAGGAGACGGTGGGGGCGATCGCGGAACTGGTCGAGAAGGGGTACGTCCGGCACATCGGCCTGAGTGAGGTCGGCGCCGAGACGATCCGCCGGGCCGCCGCGACCGCGCCGATCGCGGACCTTCAGATCGAGTACTCGCTCATCTCGCGCGGCATCGAGGACAAGGTCCTGCCGGTCACCCGTGAGCTGGGGATCAGCATCACGGCGTACGGCGTGCTCTCCCGTGGGCTGATCTCCGGGCACTTCACCGCGGACCGGGAGCTGGCGCCGAACGACTTCCGCTCGTTCTCACCCCGCTTCCAGGGCGAGAACCTGAAGCACAACCTGGGCCTCGTCGAGGCGCTGCGGAAGATCGCCGAGCAGAAGGGCGTCAGTGTCGCGCAGATCGCGATCGCCTGGGTGCTGTCCCGCGGCGAGGACATCGTGCCGCTGATCGGCGCGCGGCGCCGGGACCGGCTCACGGAGGCGCTGGGCGCACTGGACGTCACGCTGGACGCCGCCGACCTGGCCGCGATCGAGGACGCCGTACCGCCCGGCGCCGCCGCGGGCGAACGCTACCCCGAGCAGCAGATGGCACACCTCGACAGCGAGCGCTGACGGTACCGCCAGGTACGGTCAACGACATGGCGACCACCGAGATCCTGACCGCCGAGCGCATCCTCGAAGCCACCGAGGAGGTGCTGCGTCGCCACGGCCCGGCCAAGGCCACCGTGGTGGATGTGGCCCGCGTGCTCGGCGTCAGCCACGGCAGCGTCTACCGGCACTTCCGTACGAAGGCGGCGCTGCGGGAGGCGGTGACCAAGCGGTGGCTGGACCGTACGACGGAGACGCTGTCCGGCATCCTCGCCGAGGGGGAACGGGACCCGGAGGCCCGGCTGCGCGAGTGGTTCGCCGCACTCTTCGCCGCCAAGCGCCGTAAGGCGGGGGACGATCCCGAGCTCTTCGCCACGTACAGGGTGCTGGCCGGCGAGAACGGCGAGGCGGTCGGCCGGCACCTCGCCGACCTGACCGGCCAGCTGACGGAGATCGTCCGGGCCGGTGTCGACGCCGGCGTCTTCACCACCGCCGACCCGGCGACCACCGCCCGCGCCCTCTTCCACGCCACCGGCCGCTTCCACGACCCCGCCTACGCCCCCGAATGGGAACAGCCGGGGATCGACGCGGAGTTCGAGGCGGTCATGGACCTGGTGCTACGAGGGCTGCGCGCCTGACCGGCTCTCACCAGGTGGGCATGATCGCCTCCGGGTAGCGGGACCCGGCCGCGCCCCGCGGCAGGATCTCCTGGACGCGGGCGAGGTCCTGCGGCGTGAGCGTGACATGTGCCGCCGCGACGTTCTCGGCCAGGCGCTGCGGGCTGCGGGTCCCCGGAATGGGCACGATGTCGTCGCCCTGGGCCAGCAGCCAGGCCAGCGCCAGCTGCGTGACCGTGATGCCCTTGGCGTCGGCTAGCGCGGTCAGCTCGCGGATGGCGGCCAGGTTCTTCTCGTAGTTGCCGGGCTGCCAGCGGTCGTCCCAGCTGCGCATGTCGTCTGCGGGGTATTCGGCGGCGGGCTTCACCGCGCCGGTGAGGAATCCACGGCCCAGCGGTGAGTACGGCACGAAGCCGATGCCCAACTCCCGTACCACAGGCAGCACTTCGGCCTCGACCGCCCGCTCGAACACCGAGTACTCGGTCTGCAGCACGGACACCGGGTGGACGGCGTGGGCGCGCCGCAGGATGTCGGGGCCCGCCTCGCTGAGCCCGAAGTACCGGACCTTGCCTTCGGCGATCAGCTCGCCGACGGTGCCCGCCACGTCCTCGATCGGTACGTCCGGGTCGACCCGGTGTTGGTACAGGACGTCGATGTGGTCGGTGCCGAGGTGGCGCAGGCTGTTCTCCGTGACCTCGCGGATGTGGTCCGGGCGGCTGTTCAGCGCGAAGCCCGCGCCGTTCTGCGGGACGCTCATGTCGAAGCCGAACTTGGTGGCGATGACGACGTCGTCGCGGAAGTCTTTCACGGCCCGGCCGAGCAGCTGCTCGTTGCTTCCGGTGCCCATGCCGTACAGCTCGGCGGTGTCGAAGAGGGTGACACCGAGTTCGTACGCCCGGCGGATGGTGGCGATGCCGCCGGGCTCGTCGCCGGCACCGTACGCCATGGTCATGCCCATCGTGCCGAGACCGATCGCCCTGGCCTGAAGTCCCTGCGTGCCGAGCTTGCGCGTCGGCAGGTTCCTGCTCTGGCTCTTGTCCTGCTGTTCCTGCTGTGTCATGCCGTCGACGCTATGAGCGCGGGCACCGCCGGGTCATGGGCCGGGGACCGCATAGGATTGCCTGATCCTCTCAGGACCCCGGCCCAGGAACAGCTACCCAGGGAGCGCTTCATGCTGGACGAGCTCGCGGCGGCCATCGCCCGGCACGGCGACGACTGGTGGTCCGACACCGCGGTGCCACGCCTTCGGCTGGTGAGGCTGGACGAGCCCATCACCCCCATCGACCTGCTGTACGAGCCGATGATCTGCTTCATCGTCGACGGCTCCAAGAGCAGTGTCGCGGGCGACCGGAGCTGGACGACCGGGAGCGGGGAGATGCTCTTCAACTCACTCGTGCTGCCGGTCACCTCCACGTTCCATCGGCTGCCGTACCGCTCAGCGGTGCTGCGCCTCGACGGCCCGACGCTCGCCGACCTCCTGCTGGAACTGGACGGCACGGACCCTCGCACGTTCCACGGGCCTGAACCCGCAGGGCAGATCACCGCACCGATGACCCCCGAGATCGTCGACGCGGTCACCCGATGGGTACGGCTGCTCGACACCCCGGACGACATCCGCCCCCTGGCGAACCGAATCGAGGGCGAGATCCTCTACCGCCTGCTCGGCAGTCCCCTCGGCCCGACCCTGCGTCACTTCACGCTTGCAGACACCGCCGCCGCCCGGGTCCGCACGGCGGCCAGGTGGATCTGCGCCCACTTCACCGAGCCGCTCAGCATCGAAACGATCGCCGCGGTGGCCCACATGAGCACCGCCACCCTCCACCGCCACTTCAAGGCGGCCACCGGCATGAGCCCGCTGCGCTTCCAGAAACACCTGCGGCTTCAGGAGGCCCGCCGTCGTCTCCTCACTGACGACACCACGGCGGCCCTGGTCGCCGAAGCGGTCGGCTACGTCAGCGCGACCCAGTTCAACCGCGAGTACCGAAGGGCGTACGGACTGCCGCCCGCCCAGGACGCGGCCCGGCTGCGCGGCCGGCTGGTGAACGCCGGGCGGGCACGGTAGGAATCGGCTCCCTATCCCTCCGACGGATTCACCGTCGCCTGATGCGCCTCCGCGAGGTGTTCCTCCGCCTTCAGCCAGGGCAGGAACTGGGCGCCTTTCCGCCAGCCGCACGTATCGCATCTGATGGTGCGCTGCATGCCCGCGCGTTGGACCCGTACGACGTGTTCGCGGCCGTGCTGGTCCCAGCGGCTGACCTTGCTCGTGTTGATCTGCAGCATGACGAACTCCTCCTGTGGGGTGGCTCGCAGAAGGAGTGTGCAGCAAGACCAACATCAACAGGGGTACTTGTGACGAGAGTTGGCCCATGCGAGAGGGCAGGCGCATCATGCCAGTACGTCCGCCTGCTCCTTGACCTCCGCCGACTCCAGCCGCTCCGCGGTGCGTTCGGCGGTCCGGCGGGCCCAGCGGCCGCTCGTCAGGGCGCCGACGAGCAGGACCGAGAGGCCGCAGGCCGCGATGATCCACCAGCCTGGGCGGGCGGCCGAGACGAAGACCTCGCGGTACGGGGACGAGCCCACGCCCGAGGCCAGTACCGCGCCGATCACGGCGACGCCCAGCGTCTGGCCGATCTGGCGGCTGGTGGAGGCGACCGCGGCGGCGACACCGGCCTGGGCGCGGGGCATGCCCGAGACGGCGGTGTTGGTGATGGGGGCGTTGACGAAGCCGAAGCCGAGGCCGAAGAGGACGTATCCGATGACGAGCGTCACGTTCGACGTCTCGGCCTCGAAGGCGGCGAAGAGCACCCCGCTCGCGGTCATCGCCACTCCGGCGACGAGGAGGGAGAGGCGGGGGCCGCGGCTGCCGACCAGGCGCCCGGACAGCGGGGCGCAGACGAAGGTCAGGGCGGCCATGGGGAGCATCCACAGGCCCGCGTTCAGGGCGCTGAGCCCGCGTACGTTCTGCAGATAGAGCGTCGAGAGGAAGAGGAAGCCGCCGAGCGCCGCGAACGCGCTGATCGCCACGACCGTGGCCCCGCTGAACGGCGCCGAACGGAAGAAGCGCAGGTCGATGAGGGGTTCGGCGCGGCGGGGCTCGTACCACAGGAGGGTGAGCAGGGCGGCAAGCGCCAGGGCGCCGAAGGCGATGATCTTGAGGGCGGCCGAGTTGGGGGCCTCGATGATCGCGTACGTCAGGGAGCCGAGCAGCGCGATCACCAGGAGCTGGCCGACCGGGTCGGGGCGGCGGGCCTTCGGGGCGCGGGACTCGGGGACGTACCGGAAGGTGAGCAGGAGTGCGGCCAGGCCCACCGGGAGGTTGAGCCAGAAGATCGACCGCCAGCCGACCGAGTCCACGAGGAGGCCGCCGACCAGAGGGCCGGCCGCCATCGATATGCCGACGACACCGCCCCACACCCCGATCGCGCGGGCGCGCTCGCGCGGTTCCGTGAACGTGTTGGTGATGATCGACATCGCGACCGGGTTGAGCATCGAACCGCCCACCGCCTGCACCATCCGGAAGGCGATGAGCGATTCGAGGTTCGGCGCGAGGGAACACAGCACCGAGCCGATCGTGAAGACGACCAGGCCCGCCATGAAGACCCGCTTGCGGCCGATACGGTCGGCCGTCGAGCCCGCGAGCATCAGCAGCGAGGCGAGCACCAGCGTGTACGCGTCGATCGTCCACTGGAGGCCGGCCGTACTCGCGTGCAGTTCCCTCTGCATCGAGGGCAGCGCGACGTTCAGCACGGTGTTGTCGAGGCTCACGATCAGCAAGCTCATGCAGCAGATCGCGAGGACCAGCATACGTCGGCGATGGCTGAGCTCGGGCATTCCACCAGGGTACGCCGATATCGGTAGTGCGCCTAACTAACGACCGCGGTCGGTCGCCGAAAGGCCGTGGCTCGTGCCCGTCGGCGTACGGGACAATAGGTCGTATGCCCACGCCCACACCTCTCGTGAACTCCCCGCTGTCGATCGGCCCGCACCCGGTGCGGCCGCCCGTCGTCCTCGCCCCCATGGCCGGGATCACGAACGCGCCGTTCCGCACCCTGTGCAGGGAGTTCAGCGGCGGCAAGGGCTTGTTCGTCAGCGAGATGATCACAACGCGGGCGCTGGTCGAGCGCAACGAGAAGACCATGCAGCTGATCCACTTCGACGCCTCGGAGACTCCGCGCTCGATCCAGCTGTACGGGGTCGAGCCGGCGACCGTCGGCAAGGCCGTCCGCATGATCGCGGAGGAGGACCTCGCCGACCACATCGACCTCAACTTCGGCTGCCCGGTACCGAAGGTGACACGCAAGGGCGGCGGCTCGGCCCTCCCGTACAAGCGCCATCTGCTGCGCGCGATCCTGCGTGAGGCGGTGAGCGGCGCCGGGGACCTGCCGGTCACGATGAAGATGCGCAAGGGGATCGACGACGACCACATCACGTACCTGGACGCCGGCCGGATCGCCGTGGAGGAGGGCGTGACGGCGATCGCCCTCCACGGCAGGACGGCCGCGCAGCACTACGGCGGTACGGCGGACTGGGACGCGATCGCCCGCCTCAAGGAGCATGTGCCGGAGATCCCGGTCCTCGGCAACGGCGACATCTGGTCGGCGGATGACGCGCTGCGGATGGTACGGGTGACTGGTTGCGACGGGGTGGTGGTCGGCCGGGGTTGCCTTGGGCGGCCGTGGCTGTTCTCGGACTTGGTGGCGGCGTTCGAGGGGCGCGCTGCGGATTACGCCCGTCCGACGCTGCGTGAGGTGGCGGCCGTCATGGTCCGCCACGCCACGCTGCTCGGCGAGTGGATCGGCGACGAGACGCGCGGCGTCATCGACTTCCGCAAGCATGTGGCCTGGTACCTGAAGGGTTTCGCAGTCGGCTCCGAGATGCGCAAGCGCCTGGCGATCACGTCGTCACTGGCCGAACTCCGTTCCGGGCTCGACGAGTTGGATCTTGACCAGCCGTGGCCGACGGGCGCGGACGGGCCCCGCGGCCGTACGTCCGGCAACAACAGGGTTGTTCTGCCGGACGGTTGGCTGAAGGACCCGTACGACTGCGCGGGAGTCGGCGAGGACGCGGAGTTGGACACGTCCGGGGGTTGAGTGTTCGCTGCGGGTGCGTGAGGGCTGGTCGCGCAGTTCCCCGCGCCCATTGCCGGATGGGGTTGCAGGCGGTGGTGCCGGGCCCAGGTGCTCGCGCCGCGCGTGCAGCGGCGCAAGCGGTCGAGTGAACGCCGCCGCTGTGAACAACGGCGGCGCCCAATTCCGAGCCGCGTCCTCCCCTCGCCAGGGACGCGGACCGAACGGTCCCGAATGTTCACGCCGGGGACCGGGCGGTGGATCAGCTGTTCGTCAGTTACAGCTGATCCGCGCCCCGGTTTCCATGCTGTAGTTCGCCCACGCCATCGCATCCCGCGTATTGGGGCCGTAATCGCCGTCCGCCCGGACACCCACCTTCCTCTGAACGGATTTGAGCGCCGACTCGGTGAGATCTCCGAAGTCCCCATCCGTTGCCAGCCTGTATCCGTAGCAGGAATTCAGGTTCTTCTGAAGGGCGCGGACTGCCGTGTTGCTCATCCCCCAGTCCAGCCAGCAATTGGGCGAATTGCCGACGTAAGGGACGTATTTGTAAGAGGTGGGGTTTGTGACTTTGTTGTGAAGAGTCGCCCCGTAGCTGCAAGGGAGGTAGTCAGCCGCGGTCGCGGACGGCGCGCCGACGAGAGCGCCGCCGAGGAGACTGGCCAGAAGGGCCCCCACGGCCGTAGCCGACTTGGCGCGCCCGCTTCGGATTTTGATCAATTCTGCTCCACCTTCCGATTGTCGGGCGGATAGCCCGAGTTCCTGCAGGACGGGATTGCGGGTGCGACTGAAGCAGCGTGAACTCATAGGATCACTGGTTTGATCCGGGATGCCCCTGCCGGTGTCGGCTGCCCGGGTCATGAGTGGAAAAGTGAAAGTGAGGTCATGCGCGCCCGCCACGGCCGGTGTCAGCCCCGTACGACGGGCACAGTAGCCCGGCCCGGTCGCTGAGTGTGCCGGTCGTTTGCCCCACAAGGAACGGCCGCCGCACCCACCGGAATACGCGCAAGGCAGCGGACGAGACCGCCTCTCGTACACAGCCGTGACCTTTGAGTTCGACTGCCGCTACAGAACTCGGGCAGCTCAGTTGTCGTTCGGCAGCCGGCATCAGAAGGCCGACCCCGACGCCTTCATCGCACCGAGGCCGGAGGCGAACGGGCGCTCTTCCTTGATCGTCGGTCAACTATCCTTGTTCTATGCGGCATGGGGGATACGAGGGGAACAGGGATGGAGCCGCTGAGCCGATAGACGGCCCAAGGTCCAGCGAGCGCCTGTTGATCCTGACCCTCGAGCGGTACGGGGTGTGGCTCCGGTTCACCGTGGTTTGCCTGTGCAGTGCGCTGGGCGTCGTCTCGGCGGATGTGGCGGAGGTTCCCCTGGCGATGTCTCTGCTGGTGCCCGCTTTCCTCGCCTGCGGTGTGCGCCTTTACGCGCTGCGCCGCCCGCTCCCGTTCGCCCTGCTGTGGACGTTGGACGCGGCCGTGCTGGTGCTGACGGGACTGTCTCAGCCGGTGCTCGGCGGCGACGGCGCGGATGTGATGGTGGAGGCGATTGTCGGCATCTGCGTCATCACTTTCCAGCACGAGTGGGGGACGCGCCCCGTGGCCGGGGTTGCCCTGGCCGCGTTGGGGGCTGTCGTCTGCGCGCTGGGCGACATTCTCTCCTCGCCCGGGCACAGCCCCGAGTTGGTACCTCTGGTGCGCATGTTTGTCCTGGCGGGCCTGTCGAGGGCCGCTTACCTCATGGTTCGGGCGCGGGCCAGGGCGGCTGACCGGGCGGCCACGGTCAGGGCGGCGTCTCGCCGGGAGGCCGATGTCGCCGCGGCACGGAGAGCAGCCGAGCGCGAGTACCTGGCGACCCTGCACGATACGGCGAGCGCGACGCTGCTGATGGTCTCCCAGGGCGACGGCCGGGACTGGTCGTGGCTGCCTGCACGTGCCAGACAGGATCTGGAGGCATTGTCCGCCATGCCCGGATTCGGGACGGAGAGCGTCGACCTCGCGGCGCTTCTCGGCTGCGTGCCCGAGGGTGAGGGTCAGGCCAGGGTGCGGCTCAAGATGCTCATCGAGGGCCCGCTCGCGATTCCGTCCGGCCCTGGGCTTGCGATATTCAACGGGGTCCGGGAGGCCGTCACCAATGTGGCACGCCATGCCGGGGTGCGGGAGGCGGAGCTCAGGGCATGGGCGGAGGAGGACGGCGCCGTCGTCGAACTGTCCGACGCGGGACGGGGCTTCGACCCGGAATCCGTCCCCGCGCGGCGCCGGGGCATCTCCGGTTCCATCATCGGCAGGATGCACGCGGTCGGAGGCTCCGCCACGGTCACCTCACATCCGGGCACCGGGACCCGCGTGCAGTGGCGCTGGCACGGCCGGGCCCGTGCCTCGAAGGCAGGGGACGGAGCGCAGGTGACGGGCGTACCGCGTCCGCCCCGCGCCCAGGCACAGCACACGGCTGTCGTCCGCCTCATCCGCGGGCAGCTGCTTTACGGGGCCCAACTGGCCGCGCTGCTGATCAGCCTGCTGTCGCAGTTCACCATCTCGCTGCACCAGCTCACGGCCTACCAGGGCGTGTACCGCCCCGCGTGGGCACAGACAGCGGCCTTCGTCTGCCTCGCCGCCGTCGCGGTGAACGGGGCCGCCTATCTGCTACGCGGTAGGCAGATCCCGCCGCGGGTGCGCTGGTGGAGCTTGGGCGCGGTGCTGACCGTTTCGGCGACAGGCGCGTTCACACTCCCGCCGGAGCGGTTGGCAGGGGCGGAGGACTGGGCGTTCGGACTGGTCGGCTGGCATGCGCTGTTCCTGCTGGCAGACCTGCGGGTCAGGGTGTTCGCGGCATTCCTCGGGGCGCATATCGGGCTCAACGCGACCGCTGTGTTCCTGTCGGGGGCGCCAACCGCCGCGGAGTCGGCCGTCATAGGGATCACCACGATCTCCGTCTGCGGCTTCCAGTTCTCCGTCGGTGTACTACTGACGCACCTGCTCCACGGTACGGCGCCGGCAGCGGGGACCGCGGCCGCACAGGAGGAGGAACTGCGTACCCGGGAACGCATCCACGAGGACATGCAGCGTGATCACAAGGAGCGCTACCGCGCCCTGACGGCGACGACAGTGCCGCTGCTCGTGGGCCTTGGCCACGGCGTGCTGAGCCCGCATGACGAGGAGGTCAGGCTGCGGTGCGGCGTGGAGGCCGCCCGTATGCGCCGCCTGTTCGCGGAGAGCGATGCCGTCTTGGACCCGCTGCTGAACGAGTTGCGAGCGTGTGTTGAGGTGGCCGAACACCAGGGGGTGACGGTGAGTTTGGCCGTACGAGGCCGGCGGAGTGAGGTGCCTGTGGAGGTACGCAGGGAGCTGGTCGACCCGGTGGCGGTGATTCTGGGCCGTACCCGCTCGACCGCGCGGGTGACTGTCGTGTGGACCCCCCGCGCGGTCCGGGTGAGCGTGGTCAGCGAGGACTGCGTCGGCGGCCGTGGCACGGCAAAGGCCGCTCAAGCGCACGGCCGTGCCACGGACGCCAAGGTGACCGTGGCCCGAACGACGCGCGGCGAAAGTGTGTGGGTGGAGGCTGGCTGGAGAAGACCGGCGGCCTCCGGAGTTGACCTGACATGAGTGACAACGCACCAGTCAGCGTGGTCGTCGTTGACGACCATCCCGCCATCCTCTCAGGCGTAGAGGCGTGGTACGCCGCATCGCGGCGGCCCATCACCGTGGTCGCGGCTGGCGGCTCCATACAGGAAGCCTGGACCGCGCCGGGCAGCACGGCCGATGTCGTCGTCCTGGATCTGCAACTGGGCGAGGGCGGCCTCGCCTTCGGCAGCCTTCGAAGACTCGTCGACGCCGGGCGGCAGGTGGTCGTCTATTCGATGCGGGATGACGAGAAGACAGCGCTCAGCTGCCTGGACCTGGGAGCCGCGACCTTTCTGACCAAGAGCGAGGGCCGAGAGCACCTGGTCGAGGCGACGCTGGCGGCAGCCGATGAGCGGCCCTACATGCCGCCCGCGCTGGCCGGCGCGCTGGGAACGAACACCCGCGCCGACCGCCCCCAGCTCTCCACGCGCGAGGAGAACGTGCTCATCGAGTGGTTCCAGTCGGAGTCGAAGGAGTTGGTCGCGCAGCGTCTCGGCATCTCCGTACGGACGGTCAACTCGTACCTGGACCGGGTGCGGATCAAGTACGCGAACGTCGGCCGCCCCGCGCGGACCAAGGCAAGCCTGGTGGCCCGCGCCATCCAGGACGGGCTGGTCGACGTGGACGACCTCTGAGCGCGGGCAAGAAGACGGCCCTTTGTCCACTCGGCAAAGCGCCGATGGGCCGTCGCTCCCGGCGGCCCGAACGACGCGGACGGCAAGCCACAAACGACCCGCACTCGCGAACCGACATATAGCCCCGAGCTCTTAGGCGCCCCCAACAGCCGTCAGCAACGCCAATGGAGCCGCCGCCGACCGGGATTCCCGCACGCACGCATGCGGATAAGGCACCGGCTCCCCGTGACTGTCGCGGCCGTAGCCCGCAAGGACCTCCGGCAGCCGATGACCCGCGGCCGTCGCCGCGTCCACCAGCGCATGCGCGACCGTCCGGGCCTCGTCATGGAGCCCGTACCTCGACAACCCCAGCGTGATCAACGCGTTGTCGTGGGGCCAGACCGACCCCCGGTGGTACGACAGCGGGTGGTACGCCGGCTGTCCGGAGGCCACCGTCCGCACCCCCCACCCGGAGAAGAAGTCCGGCTCCAGCAACCGCCGCCCCACCAACTCCCCGTACTCCTTGTCCAACAACCCCGACCACAGCAGATGCCCGGCGTCGGAGGCGAGTGCGTCCACGTGGTTGCCGTCGCCGTCCAACGCCAGCGCGGGGAAGGCGCGTTCGGGCATCCAGAAGTCCCGCTGGAAGCGGTCGCGGAGGTCGCCGGCCGCCTGCTCCAGCAGCGCCGCGTACACCTCGTCCTCCCATACCGTGCGCGACAGGTGCGCGGTGCGGCGCAGGGCGTCGTACGCGTACCCCTGTGCACCCGCGGCCATCACCGGGCCGGTGGCACGGCTGCCGTCGGCGGAGCAGATGGCGCCGGGGGAGTCCTTCCAGTTCTGGTTGGCGAGGCCGCCCTCGTCGGCGCGGTAGACGAGGTAGCCGCGCGAGGTGAGGCCGCCGTGGTCCAGCATCCAGCCGATCGCGGCGCGGGCGTGGGGCTCGAGACGGCGGGCCGTCGCGACATCGCCGGTCTGCTCGACGTACGCGCCGAGCAGCACCAGGAACAGCGGCGTGGCGTCGACCGAGCCGTAGTAACGCCCGTACGGCACCTGCCCGAAGTGCGCCAGCTCCCCGTGCCGTACCTCGTGCACGATCTTGCCCGGCTGGGCCACCGCGCCGGTGCCGGTCGCGGTCGCCTGGGCCGCGGCGAGCGCGGGCAGGGTGGCGGCGGCGAGCTGGGGGCGGTAGGGGAGGGCGAAGAGGGAGGTGAGGAGCGCGTCCCGGCCGAGCAGCGTCAGGAACCAGGGGACTCCGGCCGCCGGGACGCGAAGTTCCTCTCCGTCGGGGCCCGTTGCCGGGACCTGGAGGACGGCCAGGTCGGCGAGGCCCCGCTCGCAGGCCGCGGCCAGCTCCGGCCAGCCTGTCGGGAAGGGCACGCCCTCGGTGAACTCGTCCTCCAGCGCGCGGACTTGCTCGTTCACGGCGGACGGGGAGGCGGGCACCTCCGGGTGCGGCGTGCCGTGCGGGCGGGCCGCGACCCGGAGGGCCAGCTCGGCCGAACCGTGCGGTTCGAGGTCGAGGGCCCAGACCAGGCGGCGGGCGCCCGTTCCGGTCTCCTCGACGCCGTCCGGCGCGGGCTCGGCGGTGACCGTCGTACAGGAACGCCATTCGCCGCGCCGGTAGCTGAACTCCACGCCGTCGTCGAGGATCTGGCGGGAGCGGACGGCACCGATCTTGGTGTACGTACGGTGGTCGGAGCGCAGCTCGAACTGGTCCGAGAAGTCGGCGTCCACGGTGACCGCGATCCGGACCGTCGTCGGCACCGGGCGGTTGCTGGTGACGCGCAGCGCCTCGACGAACGCGCCGTCCGCGACGGCCTGTTCACGGAAGAGGGTGTACGCGGGCGGCTCCTGGCGGCCACCGCGCGGTACGAGGACGCAGCGCGCCGAGTCGCCGTCCGCGACGGGCGACAGTGCCTCGGGCACCGCGCCGTCGACGGTCAGCTGCCAGCGGCTCAGATGCCGGGCGTCGCGTACGAACAGCCCGTCCGGGGAGCCGCTGCCGCGCACTCCGCTGATGTCCCCGCCGTCACCCACGGCCGCGAACGTCCCACCGTGCACGAGCAAATGCTGCCGGTCCGTCATCCCTGGTCCCCTCCCTTGGCACCCTGGCCGATCTCTTCGCTTGCGTGCTGCGCCGCGCCCTGTGTCGTGGTGTGTGCCGGGGCCGGCGGCTCGTGCTGGTGGTCGTGGTCGTGCAGCAGGTCGAGTGTCAGTGCGGCGGTCCAGCTGAAGCCGAGCGCTCCGCAGGCCTCGCCGCTGTACGGGGTCACGTACTCCGCGAAGCCGGACTCGCCCGCCGTGTCGAGCAGCGCGCCCCGCAGACTGTCTGCGAGGGCCTGCTCGCCGTGCAGCCTGAGGCCGCGCTCCAGCATCCAGTTGGTGTTGAACCAGGCCGGGCCCCGCCAGTACCGGTGCGGATCGAAGGCCTCGCCGGTCAGGTCGTAGCTCGGCACGAGCCGGGTGGCGCCGCCGAGCCCGAAGTGCGGGCCGCGCAGGGTCCGTACGAGACTGTCGGCGACGTCGCGGGGCAGGGCGGGCAGGAGCAGCGGGACGAGTCCGGCCACGCCGCGCTCGGGGATGAGTTCCCCGGTCCGTACGTCCCGGCAGAAGAACATGCCCTCCGCCGGGTCCCACAGCCGCTCCACCAGCGTCGCCGTCAGCCGCTCCGCCCGCGCGCGGCGGGCCGTGGCCGTGGCGCCCAGCTCGTGGGCGATCCGGGCCAGTGCGTACTCGGAGGCGATCAGGAGTGCGTTGAACGCCGGGTCCTCGACCGCGAACTCTCCTTCTCCATCGGCATATCCACGGTCTCGGTAGTCGCTCGCCAGCGCCACATACCGCCCGTAGTCCAGATCCGTCGGCCGGTCCGAGGCGGCCCCGTGGTCGAGGTCGGCGCGGCGGAAGGTGCGGGGCGGGGCGGGCGTGACGCGGCTGAGCGGGGCGTCCCAGGACGGGGCGTTGTCCATCCCCTGCTCCCACGGGTGGACCACGGAGGCCAGGCCCCCGCCGCCCAGGTCCCGGCGGTGCAGCAGATAGCGGTGCCAGGCCGCGAGGCGCGGATAGAGGCGGGACAGGAAGCCGCGGGCCCGTGACAGGCCCGGGTCGGCGGCATGGACCAGCCAGGCGGCGAGCGCGTGCACCGGTGGTTGCACGATGCCCGACGTCTGTACGGTGCGCGGGGCGCCCGCGGCGCGTCCCGCGGTGGAGGAGCGCCAGAAGTCGGGGCTCGGGAAGTACGCGTCGAGCGGGACGGAGGGGTTGAAGACGATGTGCGGAATCCGGCCGTCGCCCCACTGTGCGTCCAGTAGCGTTTCCAGCTCGACCTGTGCCCTGAGCGGCGACAGATGGCGCAGCCCGATCGCGATGAACGCCGAGTCCCAGGACCACTGGTGGGGGTACAGGCCGCGCGAGGGCACCGTGGACGTCCCGGTCCAGTTGTCGTGCAGGACTCGCGCGGCCCTCAGGTGCAGCGAGTGCGAGGCGGGGCCCGGATCGTATACGGCTGCCCCGGAATGGCCGATCTCACCCTGGCCGGAAAATGGAGGTGAGGCCGAGGTGCGTACGGGCTCCGGATGTCCGGTGCGGCGGGCTGTGAGCTGGGTCGAGCGGTTCACTCGGGTCTCCACGAAGACGTATGTCCGGCCAGTTCGGCTGTAGCTACCGTAGGGTTACGTCTATTTAACACGCAAAACTCAATATGTAATGCAGAGTTGAGGAACGCAAGAGGGTGTGCATGACCGAGAACGCCGGGAGGACCGGTATGGCAGGACGGGCCGCAAGGGCGGGAGGCCAGGCGAGCGCCGGCGAGCTGCTGGCGCTGGTGCGCAGCGGGCGCGCCACCACGCGCGGCGCCTTGCAGCAGGTCACTGGCCTGTCCCGGGCCACGGTCGGCCAGCGCCTGGACCGGCTCTTCCGGGCGGGCTGGCTGCGCGAGGGCGCCGCGGGCCCGGTGGACTCGCCGCTCGGCGGCCGGCCCTCGGTCCGACTTGAGTTCGACGATTCCCACGCCGTCGTCCTCGCCGCCGACCTCGACACCCGGCACGCGCGCACCGCGGTCCTCTCGCTCACCGGCGAGCTGCTGGCCGAGCACACGGGGTCGCTGCTCATCGAGGACGGCCCGGACGTGGTGCTCGGCGAACTCGGCCGCTGGTTCGGCGAGCTGCTGGAGAAGGCGGGGCACCGGGCGCACGAGGTGTGCGGGATCGGGCTGTCCGTGCCCGGACCGGTCGACAGCGACACCGGCCGGGTCGTCCAGCCGCCGATCATGCCCGGCTGGGACGGCTACGACATAAGGACCCGGCTGACCCGCGCCTTCGCCGAGCACACCGGCGCCACGGAGGTCCCGGTCCTTGTGGACAACGACGCCAACCTCATGGCGTACGGCGAACAGCGCACCGGCTACCCGGACTGCTCGGCCTTCGTTCTGATCAAGGTCTCCACCGGTATCGGTGCGGGTGTCGTCGTCGGCGGAACGATCTACCGGGGCATAGACGGAGGCGCCGGGGACATCGGGCACATACGGGTCCCGGAGGGCGCCGACGCCTTGTGCAAGTGCGGTTCGTACGGCTGTCTCGCCGCCGTCGCCAGTGGCGGTGCCGTGGCGCGGCGGCTCGCGGAGACCGGGGTGCCGGCGGCCTCCGGCTCGGATGTGCGGGATCTGCTGACCGCCGGGCATCCGGGGGCGGCGGCGCTCGCGCGGGACGCCGGGCGGCTGGTCGGTGACGTACTGGCGACCGTGGTGACGCTGCTCAACCCCGGGGTGCTGATGATCGCCGGGGATCTGGCCGGCACTCCGTTCCTCACGGGCGTACGCGAGCTGCTCTACCAGCGCGCCCTGCCCCGCTCCACCGCCCACCTGGACGTGGTCACCTCACGGCTCGGCGATCGGGCGGGCCTGGTGGGGGCTGGGCTGCTGGTGGTGGAGCACCTGTACGCGCCGGAGCGGGCGGAGGAGCGGCTGCTGGCGATGGGCGTGTGAGACGGCCGGGGCGCGGGGTGGCGTGGGTAGGTGCGTGGCGTGGGTGCGGATCGGTGTGTGACATCCGCGTTACGGTCCGCGTACGCGTCCGCATGGTGAAATCTGGCCGCTCTAATCGGCGTGATTCTTGCCACCCTTGATAAGGGTTGCGCTCAGATGAGCGGATCTTGAGCAACTGCACTTCTCCAAAGGGTGGCACTGAGTGCCACCCTTTGATCGTTCACGGTGTGAACTCACACGTACGGAGTGCCGCTCAGGTGAGCGCCGTAGGGGGTCTACGGGCGTTGACTCGTTCGGGAAGTGAAAACATCAACTCCCGACTCATTGCGAGCTCTTGACTTGCGATCTGTTGGCGGACGACTGGTTACGGCCGTATGACGCGCAAGTGGACGTACCGAGGTACCTTCGATCTGGGTATGTTCTCGCCGTCAGGGCAGCCAACGCGTCCTCGAGGAGTCGAGATCCGTGTCGGAAAACAAAGATCCCCACGTAACTGGTAGCGGCGACAGTGTTGTCGGCGGAGCGAAGTTCGTTTACGACTTCACCGAAGGCAACAAGGACCTCAAGGACCTCCTCGGCGGCAAAGGCGCGAACCTCGCCGAGATGACCAACCTGGGCCTTCCCGTCCCACCGGGCTTCACGATCACCACCGAGGCCTGCAAGACGTACCTCGAAAGCGGCGAGGAGCCCGCGGCACTGCGTGACGAGGTGAGTGCACACCTCGACGCCCTCGAAGAGACGATGGGCAAGAAGCTCGGGCAGGCCGATAACCCCCTGCTCGTATCGGTCCGTTCAGGGGCGAAGTTCTCCATGCCGGGCATGATGGACACCGTCCTGAACATCGGGCTCTCCGACAAGTCGGTGCAGGGCCTGGCCCAGCAGGCCGGTGACGAGCGCTTCGCATGGGACTCGTACCGCCGTCTCATCCAGATGTTCGGCAAGACCGTCCTCGGCGTCGAAGGCGACCTCTTCGAGGACGCGCTGGAGGCGGCGAAGACGGCCAAGAAGGTCGCCGTCGACACCGAGCTGGAAGCGGCCGACCTGAAGAAGCTCGTCACCAAGTTCAAGAAGATCGTCAAGACCGAGGCCGGGCGCGACTTCCCGCAGGACCCGCGCGAGCAGATGGACCTCGCCATCCACGCGGTCTTCGACTCGTGGAACACCGACCGCGCGAAGCTCTACCGCCGCCAGGAGCGCATCCCGCACGACCTCGGCACAGCCGTCAACGTCTGCTCGATGGTCTTCGGCAATCTCGGCCCGGACTCGGGTACCGGTGTCGCCTTCACCCGCGACCCCGCGAGCGGCCACCAGGGCGTGTACGGCGACTACCTGCAGAACGCGCAGGGCGAGGACGTGGTGGCCGGCATCCGCAACACGGTCCCCCTCGCCGAGCTGGAGAAGATCGACAAGAAGTCGTACGACCAGCTGATGCAGATCATGGCGACCCTGGAGAACCACTACAAGGATCTCTGCGACATCGAATTCACCATCGAGCGCGGCCAGTTGTGGATGCTCCAGACGCGCGTCGGCAAGCGGACGGCGGGCGCGGCCTTCCGTATCGCGACCCAGCTGGTGGACCAGGGGCTGATCGACGAGGCCGAGGCGCTTCAGCGCGTCAACGGCGCCCAGTTGGCCCAGCTGATGTTCCCGCGCTTCGACGAGGACACGAAGGTCCAGACGGTCGGCCGGGGCATCGCGGCGTCGCCGGGTGCGGCGGTCGGCAAGGCGGTCTTCGACTCGTACACGGCGGTGAAGTGGTCGCGTTCGGGCGAGAAGGTGATCCTGGTCCGCCGCGAGACGAACCCGGACGACCTGGACGGCATGATCGCGGCGGAGGGCATCCTGACCTCGCGCGGCGGCAAGACGTCGCACGCCGCCGTGGTGGCGCGCGGCATGGGCAAGACCTGTGTGTGCGGTGCCGAGGAGCTCGAGGTCGACACCAAGCGGCGCCGGATGACGGTGCCGGGCGGGCATGTGGTGGAGGAGGGCGACCTCATCTCCATCGACGGGTCGAGCGGCAAGGTGTACCTCGGTGAGGTGCCCGTGGTCCCGTCCCCGGTCGTGGAGTACTTCGAGGGCCGGATGCACGCGGGCGCCCAGGACGCCGACGAACTGGTCGAGGCCGTACACCGGATCATGGCGTTCGCCGACCGCAAGCGTCGCCTGCGGGTGCGCGCCAACGCGGACAACGCCGAGGACGCGCTGCGCGCCCGTCGTTTCGGCGCGCAGGGCATCGGCCTGTGCCGTACCGAGCACATGTTCCTCGGTGACCGTCGTGAGCTGGTCGAGCGCCTCATCCTGGCCGACACGGAGGTCGAGCGCGAGGAGTCGCTGAAGCAGCTGCTCCCGCTCCAGAAGCAGGACTTCGTGGAGCTGTTCTCGGCGATGGACGGTCTGCCGGTGACGGTCCGTCTCCTCGACCCGCCGCTGCACGAGTTCCTGCCCGACATCACCGAGCTCTCGGTCCGGGTCGCCCTGGCGGAGTCCCGCCAGGAGCCGCACGAGAACCTGCTCCGCCTCCTCCAGGCGGTGCACCGCCTGCACGAGCAGAACCCGATGCTGGGTCTGCGCGGCGTACGCCTCGGCCTGGTCATCCCCGGCCTGTTCACGATGCAGGTACGGGCGATCGCCGAGGCCGCGGCGGAGCGGAAGTCGGCGAAGGGCGACCCGCGAGCCGAGATCATGATCCCGCTGGTCGGCACGGTCCAGGAGCTGGAGATCGTCCGCGAGGAGGCCGACCAGGTCGTCGCCGAGGTCGAGGCGGCGACGGGCACGCAACTGAAGCTGTCGATCGGCACGATGATCGAGCTGCCGCGGGCCGCGCTGACGGCGGGCCAGATCGCCGAGGCCGCCGAGTTCTTCTCCTTCGGCACGAACGATCTGACGCAGACGGTGTGGGGCTTCAGCCGCGACGACGTGGAAGCCTCGTTCTTCACGGCGTACCTGGAGAAGGGCATCTTCGGCGTCTCCCCCTTCGAGACGATCGACAAGGACGGCGTGGGTTCCCTGGTGAAGCTCGCCGCCGAGGCCGGCCGCGCCACCCGCCCCGACCTGAAGCTCGGCGTGTGCGGCGAGCACGGCGGTGACCCGGAGTCGGTCCACTTCTTCCACGAGGTGGGTCTGGACTACGTATCCTGCTCGCCGTTCCGGATCCCGGTGGCCCGCCTGGAGGCCGGCCGCGCGGCGTCCACGTCGAAGGGCAGCGACCACCGCTGATCCTGTCCCGGACTCCGGAGCCGTCGTCGGTCACCCCGACCCTCACCGACGCGATGGCGGCTCCGGTGCGCGAAAGGAAAGAGGGCGGCGCCTGTGCGGAGGCGCCGCCCTCTCGGCGCGACGGCCGAGGTCAGCGCACCGTGCGGAAGAACGCGCGGACGTCGTCGACCAGCAGGTCCGGTGCCTCCATCGCCAGGAAGTGGCCGCCGCGGTCGAGTTCGGTCCACCGTACGACGTTGTGGTCGCGTTCGGCCCAGGGGCGGATGGCCACGTCGTTGGCGGTCAGGAGGACCGCGGTGGGTGCGGTGCCGCGCCCGCTGACGTCCCACGTGGCGGCGGAGATCTCCTCGTAGTAGATCTGGGCGGCCGAGGCGGCGGTTGCGGTGAACCAGTACAGCGAGATGCCGGTCAGCATGTGGTCACGGTCGACGCTGTCCTCCGGCAGCCCGTCCTCGGGGAAGCTGAGCTCCTTGAACTTCTCGACGATCCAGGCCAGTTGGCCGACGGGGGAGTCGGTGAGGGCGTAGCCGACCGTCTGCGGGCGCTTGGAGTTGCACTGCAGGTAGCCGTCGTTGAAGTTCTGCATCCGGTCCCAGCGCCGCTGCTCAGCCTCGGCCAGGCCGTCCATCTCGCCCTCGGCGCCCACGGGGAACGTGAGCAGGCCGTGGACGTGGATGCCGGTGAGGTGTTCCGGGGCCTGTTTGCCCATCGCCGGGGCGACCCAGGCGCCGGTGTCGTAGCCGTGGACGCCGTAACGGTCGTAGCCGAGGCGGGACATGAGGCCCGTGAGCAGCGTGGCCATCTTTGCGGCGTTCATGCCGGGGCCGGCCAGGGGCGTGGAGAAGGCGAAGCCCGGGAGGGAGGGGACGACCAGGTGGAAGGCGTCCGCCGGGTTGCCTCCGTGGGCGCGGGGGTCGGACAGCGGGCCGATGATGTTGAGGAAGTCCACCGCCGAGCCCGGCCAGCCGTGCAGCAGCATCAGGGGTGTGGCGTCGGGTTCGGGGGAGCGGACGTGCAGGAAGTGGAGGTTCTGGCCGTCGAGGGTGGTCATGTACTGGGGGAACTTGTTGAGGGACGCCTCCTGCGCCCGCCAGGCGTAGGCGGTGCGCCAGTACTCGGCCAGGTCCTTGAGGTAGGCGAGCGGGACGCCGCGGCTCCAGCCGACGCCGGGCAGTTCGTCCGGCCAGCGGGTTGCGGCCAGGCGGGCGTGGAGGTCGTCGAGTTGCGTCTGCGGGATGTCGATGTGGAACGGATGGATGTCGGAGGTGGTCGTGTTCGCCATGGCGGTGACGCTAGAAGGTGCTTAGGTCAGAGGTGTTCCTAACCTTCTGGCAGTCTGGCGGCATGCTGGAGACGTCCGGGCGGCTGCTGAAGCTGCTGTCCCTGTTGCAGACCCACGGTGACCGGTCCGGGGCCGAGCTCGCCGGCCGTCTCGGCGTCAGTCGGCGCACGCTCCGCCGTGACGTGGAGCGGCTGCGCGAACTCGGCTACCCGGTGCAGGCCACCCGGGGAACCGCTGGTTACCGGCTCGGTGCCGGGGCCACGCTGCCGCCGCTGCTGCTCGACGACGACGAGGCCGTCGCCGTCGTGGTCGGCCTGCGCACGGCGGCCGGTGGATCGGTCGCCGGAATCGAGGAGTCCTCGCTGCGTGCGCTGACCAAACTGGAGCAGGTGCTGCCCGCACGGCTGCGTTACCGGGTGAACACCCTGCACGCCGCGACCGTCCGGGCGGGTGAGGCTCCGGCACCCAAGGTCTCCCCGGACGTCCTCATGGCCGTTGCCGAGGCGTGCCGCCGGCACGAGTGGCTGCGGTTCGACTACACCGACGCCCGCGGCAAGGGCGGAATCCGCTCGGTGGAGCCGCACAGCCTGGTGAGCTTCGGCCGCCACTGGTACCTGGTCGCCTGGGACACCGACCGCGCCGACTGGCGCACCTTCCGCGTCGACCGGCTCACCCCGCGCACGCCGACCGGCCCGCGCTTCACGCCCCGGGAAGTCCCCCACGGGGACGTGGCCACGTATCTCGCCCACCAATTGTCCGCGCAGGCATGGCCGTTCAGGGCCACCGTCACCCTGCACGAGTCCGCCGCGGCGGTCGCCGACCGCGTCTGGCCCGGCATGGGCGTCCTCGAACCCGTCGACGACCACAGCTGCCTGCTGCACCTGGGCGCCGACAATCCCCGCGACCTCGCCTGGATGATCACCTCGGTCGACGCCGACTTCTCCCTGACCGAGGCCCCGCCCGAACTCGCCGCGACCCTGCGCGCCCAGGCCGTTCGCTGCTTGACCGCCTTACAAGAGACGTGACGCCGCGTCAGTGGGTGCTGGTGCGACGCCCCTGTCCCTTGCGAGCAGCAGGGCCAAAGGTCCGGCCGGGAGCAGGAATCGGCCCTGTACGGCCGCCTTGACGGCGTCGGCCATGGGCCACCAGGACAGCTTGAAGTCCGCCTCGGCAGGGGTGAGTTGCTGCGGGCCGCAGGTGAGTGAGGTGGCCTCGAAGAGGTGCACGCGTGCGGCCGAGTCGAGCGTGATGGCGTAGGAGCCGAGGAGCCTCCAGGCCACAGCGGTGATGCCGGCCTCTTCCAGAAGTTCCCGGCGGGCGCACTGCTCAGGGGTTTCCCCGTCTTCTCTGCGCCCGCCGGGAAGGAAGAGGAACTCGCCGCCGTGCCGGGGAAAATGTGCGCTCAGGATGGCTACGAGGCCGTCCGAGCCGCGGGCCACCACCACTGAGGCATCGCGGTGGGGCCCGCGGCTCTGGATGTCGTCACTCATGTGACGCGAGCGTAGCGAGCCTCAGCTCACCCAGGCGGCGAACAGCAAGGCCCTGCGTCAGCTCCACACGACGAACCCGCACCGGCCGCATCTCCACTGGACGAGCCGACTGGCAGACGACCCACGGAGCACGCCGCCGCAGTTGTACCGGAGGCAGGGCATCGCTCACTTCTGGCGGGTTTGTCGTAACTCACGGTCTTGCGGCCTGATCCGCCGGACAAGCCCTGAGCGGCCGCCGGATGTAGGTCGTGGCGGCGGTGGGTCCGGTGCCTGGTGTCTGCCATTGGACGGGCCTGGCAGGCGTTTGGTGAGAGGGCTCTCTGCGGGCGGGTAACCGCCATACATGATCCTGTCGTGGGAGGTATTGCCGGAGTCGGATCTGCGTGAGGCGATCGGTGTCCTCGTACGCGTGGTGGAGACCGCAGGTGCGTTGATCATTTTTGTGGGGGCGGTCTGGGCGTTCGCCCGTTTCATCGCGGCCGTGGTGCGTGGCGGGGGGCAGGGGCAGGGCTTCAACCGGATCCGGCTGGCGCTGGGCAGGTTTCTCGTGCTGGGACTCGAGTTTCAGTTGGCGGGCGATGTGCTGCGTACCGCGGTGGCGCCCAGTTTCACCGAGATCGGACAGCTCGCCGCGATTGCCGCCATCCGGACGGCTCTCAACTACTTCCTGGGCCGTGAGATCGCCCGTGAACGTGCCGAGCTCGAACGCGACACAGAAGGGGAATCACAGCAAGACGCGGGAGCCAGGTCCGGCGGGCGAAAGGCGCCGTAGGGTGAACGCGGCGATCGAGGCAGCCACGCTGCTGATTACCGCAGTCGGCGTCGTGTCGTTCCTGACGGCCTACGCGGCCACGCGCACGATCCGCTCCGCCCTGCCGCTACTCCTGGAGTTTCTCACCGCGGCCGGCCTGATCCGCCTCGCGGGTGATCCGTCGTGGAGCAGCATCGTGCTGACGGTCGCTGTCATCGCCGTCCGTAAGGTCGCCGCTTTCGGCGTCTCCGAGAAGAGCACAGCATGAGCAATGAGCATCATGGAGTGCGGCAGACGATAAGCGGCTGGATGTCCTCAAGGCCAGTGAAACGGATGCCTGAGCAACGGCACCGTTCACCCCGTATCGGCACCGCAACGCGCCTCGTTGCCCCGCTCCTGGATCCGCATCCACCAACCTCAACAGCCACGTCAGCGCAGGTGCCGCTCCCAGTCCGCAGGGACCTTGCCCCGCGGGCCAGGGGTGGGCAACCGACGGAATGGGTCTACCTGCGGCTTTGTGGCTCCAGTCATGCGGCGACCATGCCACCGCGCGTGCGGTCTTTCACTCGCCCCGCCAGACGTTGTCGAAGGCAGCCTCCTCGATGGCTCGCCGCTGCCGTTCGGCCTCCAGACTCCTTACCGCATCATGGACGGCGGCGAGCACTGTCGCCACGGCATCGTCGGCCACGCCTGGTGACTCTCCCGTCGGCTTGTCGCCGATCCCGACGGCCGCCGCGAGGGCTGTGAGGATGGGCTCATCCGATGCCCAGCGGTTCGCCGCCCGGCGGCGTGCGGGCGAATCCACCAGCACCAGGTGAGCGGGCTGGAAGATCATCCAGAGGCGGCGTTGCCGAGTGAGCTGGCCTTCCGCTTCGAGGGCGGCCAGATAGGCCGCGGACAGGCCGCGGCCTCTGCGCCACAGCCAGTCGCCGACCGACTCGTACGGCGATTGTCGAGCAAGTGACGACGCGGCCTCATCCAACCCCCGATCAGCTATGGCTCGCCGGTCGCTCGGCACGATGTGATCACCGTCCAGTGTGATGGCCTGGGCCTCCAGGAGGTCGATCAGCTCGGCTCCCGCGAGCGCAAGGGACAGATCGCCTTGTTCCAGAGGACGACTGGCCGTCAAGTCCATGGCGATGATCAACAGGTCCCGCGGTGTGGTCATGAATGACTCCGTCTCACCTCGAGGAGCAACCGGCGCTGCCGCTGCCGCAGACGGTGGCTTCATGTGCGTGGCAGCGGGACGCGCATGTAGACCGTGCCGCGCAGGTCCAGCCATGCGGCGTCGGGGTCCCGTACGAGTCGCAGGATCACCGCGCCACAGCTCGGGCAGCGGGCCACCAGGCCCGGGGCGTGCGCGTACACGCGCAGGTCGGCGACGAGAGCGGTGCGCCCGCAGCCGGCGCAGCGCCCGGAGGCTGCGGTGACGTCTGCGGTGAACAGTTCGCCCAGAGGGCCGGCGAGTGCGTTGCCGTCCTCGTAATCCGTGGTGTCCTGTCGGTCCATGTCAGCCTCCCGTGGGGCCGAAGCGTTCGGTTCTGATCCGGCGCGGGTCGTGGCCCAGCGCCACCAGCTGGGCCGCGGCGGTCTCGACGAAGCCGGTGGGCCCGCAGACGAAGCAGACCGGCTCGAACTCCGGTGGCCAGCCGTGGGTCTGCAGGTCTGCGAGTTGCAGGCGCTTGGCGGGTCTCGGCCAGCCCTCAGGCGTGTGCCGGGTGTAGAGGTGGGTGACCTCCAGGCCGCCGTCACCGGGCTGCGAGGTGCGCAGTTCGGAGGCGTAGTACCCGTCCTCGGGGGTGCGGACCGAGTAGATCAGCCGGAAGAGGGTGTGGCTGCCGAGGCTGCGGCGCGTGCGGATCATGGCCATCAGCGGGGCGATCCCCGATCCGCCGCCCACCAGCAGCACCGGCCGGATGTCGGCCGGGCGCCAGACGAACCAGCCACCCACCGGGCCCCGGATCTCCACCAGGTCACCGATCTCCATCACATCGACCAAGTACGGCGAGACCTCTCCGCCGGGCACGCGCTGCACCGTCAGCTCGAACCGGTCGCCGTCGGGTGCCGAGCTCAGCGAATAGCTGCGCTGGGTGCTGTAGCCGTCCTCGGCCGTCAGCCGCACATCCACGTGCTGGCCGGCCAGGTGCCCGGACCAGCCGGGCACGTCGAAGACCAGCGTGCGGGCCGAAGGCGTCTCGTCGCGCAGACCGACCAGCCGGGCGGCCTGCCAGGTCAGGGGCGCTTTCAGTCGCCCTGGTACCGCTGCTCGCGCCACGGGTCACCGTAGTCGTGGTAGCCGAGGCTCTCCCAGAACCCCGGCTCGTCCTCGGTCAGCAGCTGCATCCCGCGCACCCACTTGGCCGACTTCCACAGGTACAGATGCGGCACCAGCAGCCGGGCCGGGCCGCCGTGCACCGGAGCGAGGTCCTCCCCCTCGTACTGGTAGGCGATCCACGCCTTGCCGCCCAGCAGGTCCTCCAGCGGGATGTTCGTCGTGTAGTCACCGTAGGAGTGGACCAGCACGAACTCGGCCGCCGTCTCCACATCGGCGAACAGGGTGTCCATGGACACGCCTTCCCAGCCGGTGCCCAGCTTCGACCACTTGGTCACGCAGTGCAGGTCCACTGTCGGCCGCTCGCTCGGCAGCGTCAGCAGCTCCCGCCACGACCAGCGGTGGCGCGTACCGCTTTCGGTCGTAATGGTGAACTCCCACTCCTCCCGTGCGATGCTCGGCGTGGGACCGGCCGACAGCACCGGAAAGTCCTCGGTCAGATATTGCCCGGGAGGCAGCTTCACATCCGCTGGGCGCGCCCGGCTGTGAAAGCCCCGCGAAACGATTCCCATGGATCTGCCCCATTCCGTCAGAGGGACACGACGCCGACGACCCCGGGGACGACATCTCCATTGTGGGAGACGTGAGCGGAAAACACACGTCGTGGCGCTGTGCCGCCCGAGGACAACGCCCGTGACCTCTGACCAGAAGGTTGTGGCCGCCGGATACCTCGATGGTCTGCACAGTGATGCAGCGGCCCTTTTCGGAAAGGATCCCGAGCGCGCGGAGACACGGGCCGCGTAGCTGGCGGCGATCGACCCGGAATGGAACTGCCCCTTTTGCGGGTGTTAGATGGAAAGCGTCACGAACGTGGAGACGTGCCGCTCGGTGGGCGGCTATATGACGGCCGCGCCGGCGCTGACGGCCAAGGAACGCGGCGACGTCACCTTCCTGCAGCAGTCGATGTACTGCCCGGTCACCGACGCGGCGATGAACACCGCGTCATACGAACAGTTCGCCACCGTCTACGAGGCTTTCCGCCCGTCCGCAGACCGAGGAGCGCCGTTATGCCCGTCACGGCCGAAGCAGCAGCCATCCGTCCGTTCCGGATCGAGGTTCCGGAGGAGCAGCTCGCTGAGCTGCGCAGCCGGATCGAGGCGACGCGCTGGCCTTCCAAAGAGCTCGTCGCCGACCGGTCGCAGGGCGTGCAGCTGGCGACGCTGCAGGCGCTCGCCCGCTACTGGACGACCGGGTACGGGTGGCGCAAGTGCGAGGCGAGGCTGAACGCGCTGCCGCAGTTCACGACCGAGATCGACGGGGTCGAGATCCACTTCATCCACGTCAGGTCGCGGCATGAGAATGCGTTGCCGCTGATCATGACGCATGGCTGGCCCGGCTCGGTCATCGAGCTGCTGGAGACCGTCGGCCCGCTGACCGATCCGACCGCTCACGGCGGCACCCCCGAGGACGCGTTCCATCTGGTGCTGCCGTCCTTGCCCGGCTACGGCTTCTCGGGCGAGCCGACCGAGCTCGGCTGGGAGTCCGGCCGCATCGCACACGCGTGGGCGGAGCTGATGGATCGCCTCGACTACACGCGCTACGTCGCCCAGGGGGGCGACGTGGGCGCCGCCGTCACGGACGCGATGGGCGGCCAAGCACCCGAGGGGCTGCTCGGCATCCACATGAACTTGCTCGCCGGGGCGCTCGGTCTCAAGGACCAACTGCCGGCGGAGTCCGAGCAGGAACGCGCGGCGCACGACGCGGTCAACACGTTCATGACGGACGGCTTCGGCTACTTCCTGGAGCAGTCCACCCGGCCGCAGACGATCGGTTACTCCCTGCTGGATTCACCCGTCGGGCTGGCGGCCTGGTTGCTCGACCACGACACGGACAGCTACTACAAGATCTCCCGCGCGTTCGTCGACGGCGAGCCCGTGGGCAATCTCACCCGGGACAACATCGTCGACAACATCACGCTGTACTGGCTGACGGGCACCGGTGCCTCGGCCGCCCGGTGGTACTGGGAGTTCGGACGGGCCCTGGCCGCAGCCCATGCGGCCGGCCAGACTCCTCCGGCGGTCTCGGTTCCGGTCGGCTTCACGACGTTCCACGGCGAGATCTGGGCTGCCCCGCGCAGCTGGGTCGAGACGGTCTACCCCAAGCTCACGTACTTCAACGAGGTCGACAGCGGCGGCCACTTCCCCGCCTGGGAGGAGCCGGAGCTCTTCTCCACGGAGGTGCGGGCTGCATTCAGCTCACTGCGCTGACGACGCTGTCGTGTGAGGGCGGACTCTCGTCGGGCACCGAGTCGTACGAGTACCTTTTCCGGCGAGAGGTTCTCGCAGAAGATGATGCTGTAGCCGAAGGGATACGCCTCGGCCACCCAGCGGAGTCCGTCAGTCATTCCGTCATCCTGTCAGGCGACCACAGGTCAGCCGGTGGTACGGCGCTTGCGGGCCGCCAGCAGTACGCCGCCTCCGGCGAGCAGGACGGCCGCGCCGCCGCCCGCGAGGTAGGGGGTCGCGCTGCTGCCGCCCGTCTCGGCCAGGTCGGTGCCCTCGTCTCCCGCGGTGTCGGGCGAGGTGGCGTTCGTGCCGTTGGACTCGTCGGCTCCGGTGCCCGCGTCCTCGTCTCCGGTGCTCTCGTCCTCGCCGCCGGTGTTCGTGTCCTCGGCCGGGACGAAGCCCGCGGGCGGCTGGTCGCAGCCGATGCCGTCTCCGTCGCGGTCGAGGTGTTTGCCGTAGTGCTCGTCGCTCGCGGGGATCTCGGAGTACCCGTTGTCGTACGCCTCGGTGCAGTTCTTGAACGGGTGATCGCCGTCATGGGCCTCGGCGGTGGCCGGCAGGGCGGCCAGTGCCAGGGCGGCGACAGCCACGGCGGCAGGTCTGCGGAAAAGGTTCATGGAGAGTCCCCAGATATGTGCGGATATCCGTACGTGTGATCACGAAGTGACGATCGAGCGGATTTGAGGTGATCAACGTATTGAGGGGCTGCCGATGTGGAGGCGATATGAAGGACCTGTGATGCGAACGTGACGTGACTGGAGGGTAGCTCTCCGCTCATGTGGCAGGGATTTGTACACCTCGGGGTGTGCGAAACACCGCCAACCCAAAGGTGTGCCACCACCGCCTGCGTTCAGCCGGAGAACCTTCTCGCCAGGTCCCGGTGCCACCGCGCGGCCTCGGCCGCCTGGTCGCCGGTGATGATCGCGCCGGGCATCCGGCTCAGGCGTTCGACCTGGTCGGCGAAGCGCAGATGCTCCCGGTGGGCGTGTTCCCGGCAGGCCAGGCAGGTGACGCGTTCCGGGTGCGGAGAGGTCATCGCGTACGGCACCCGGCGTGCGCAACCGGTGGTGACGACGCTCGGCGCGTCCGGCACGAGGTCGAACGTCGACGCGAGCGTGTTGCGGTAGGCGGCGCCCGCCTGTGCCACCTTCTCCTCGACGTGGATGTACGGATCGGTCTCGCTCATGTACGTCCCCACCTCCGCTCCCGAGTCGTCGGGCGCCAGGCTACGACGTCAGGCGGGCAGCGCCGGCGCCTCGCGGCGACGGGGGCCAGGTTTCCCTGCCGGAAGCTCGTGCGATTGCGCGGACGGGAGGCGGACCACCGCGTCCAGACCGCCCGTGGCCGCGGCGTGCAGGGCCACCTCGCCGCCGCTCGCGTGGGCGAGGCGTTGGACCAGGGAGAGGCCCAGGCCGGTGCCGCCCTTGGGGGCTCCGGGGGCACGCCAGAAGCGGTCGAAGGCGCGGCTTCGCTGTTCCGGGCTCATGCCGGGGCCCTCGTCCGTGACGTGCAGGTCGACCCAGGAGGCGCGGCTTTCGCGGAGGTGGTGGAGATGGTGCAGGGGGTGTCGGCGGGCGGGTGCCGAGAGGCGGAGCTCCATCGAGACCGTGCTGCCGGACGGTGAGGCCCGCAGGGCGTTGGAGAGCAGGTTGTCCAGGATCTGCTCCACCGCTCCCGGGAGCGCGAGCACCTGGCCCACGCTGCCGGCGAACAGGACGAGCGAGACATCGTGCCGCTCGAACAACGGCGCCCACGTCCGGTGCCGTTCCGCGCAGATCTCGCCCACGTCGACCGGGCCCGGACTCGCCGCGCTGTCCTCGAGGCGGGCCATCGCCAGCAGCCCCTCGACCATCCGCGACAGCCGGTCCGTCTCGGTCACGGCGGCGGCGAGGCTGCCCCGGGCGCGCTGGGCCGTGTCGGGCTCCAGGTTCTCCAGCCGCAGCCGCAGGGCCGCGAGCGGGGTCTTCAGCTGGTGCGAGGCCTCGCCGGCGAAGGCGCGTTGCGAGGCCAGGAGGTGTTCGAGGCGGGCGGCGGTCCGGTTGAAGGCCGCCGCCAGGCTGCGTATCTCCGGCGGGCCGGAGGTGACCGCCACCGGAGTTGCCTGGCCACCGTCGGCCAACTGGTGTGTGGCCTCCTCGAGTTGGCGGATGGGACGCCCGGCCCACCGGGCGAACGCGAAGGCCAACGCGGCGACGGCGGTCAGCGCCGAGCATCCGGTGAACGCCAGCAGCAGCCACACCCGGCCGACCCGGTCGGCGACCATCTCCGTGGGCAGCGTGATCCGCACCGCGCCCCGCGCCCGCTCGTCGCCCGCTGCCTGAGGCCCGCCGGGCGCGACGACCGGGGCGGCGACGGACAGGTACTGCACGCCGCCCATGGTGGACGTACGGACATCGCTGGTGGCTGTGCCGTCGAGTGCGGCGGCCACTTCGGTACGCGACGGAAGTTCGCGTTCCTCCGCATCGGACAGCGGATGCGAGGTGGCCAGCAGATCACCGTCCGCGTCGAGGATGGCCACCTGTCCGCCGATACGTTCGGCGCACTGGACGACCCGCTTGTCGAGCTCGCCCTTCCGCCCCGCCGAGAGGGACAGCGCGGCGAACGCGGCCACCGACTCGGCCTCGTCGACGGCGGAGTTGACGATCCGCTCCCGCTCGGCCCGCGAGTAGACGATCCCCAGCGGGATCTCCAGGCACAGCAGGACGAAGGCGGCGAGGCTGAGATAGGTCAGCAGCAGACGGCGGGTCATGACACTGTGGCCTCCTCGGAGGTCTCAGGGTTGTCGGAGGCGTCGCCGTGGCCGCCGCGCCCCGGGCTCGCCTCACCCGCGGTGCGTACGGCGAGCCGGAACCCCACCCCGCGCAGGGTCTGGATCCACGCCGGGTCGCCGAGCTTGCGGCGCAGGGTGGCGACATGCACGTCCAGGGTCTTGGTCGGGCCCTGATAGTGCGTGTCCCAGACCCGGTTGAGGATCTGCTGCCGCGAGTACACCGCGCCGGGGTCCTCGGAGAGCAGCGCCAGCAGCTCGAACTCCTTGGGCGTCAGCGGCACCGGCACCTCGCCCACCCAGACCTGCCGCGTCCGCCGGTCCACCACGAGCGGTCCGGGCGCCGGGGCGTCGCCCATCGGCTCGCCGGGGTCGGGCGGGGACTGCTCGTACCGGGGCGGTTCGTAGGCGCCCGGCCTGGGCGGTTCATAGGCCATCGGGTCGTACGCGGGCACGGCCGGTTCGTACGCGTTCGGATCGTGCGTCGCCGATTGGGGTGCGTAGTGGGGGGCGTACGGATCAGGAACGTACGTACCTGCCGCGGGAGTCGCGTCCCCCGGTGTCCCCGTGCGGTGCAGCCGTCGTGTCACGGCGCGGATGCGGGCGACGAGTTCGCGGATGCTGAACGGTTTCGCCAGGTAGTCGTCCGCGCCGAGCTCCAGGCCCAGCACGCGGTCGGCCTCCTCGCCGCGCGCGCTGAGGATGATGATGGGGACGTCGGAGGTCTGGCGGATGCCGCGGCAGACGTCGATGCCGTCCAGGTCGGGCAGGCCCAGGTCCAGCAGGACGACATCGCCGTGCGGCCCTCTCAACCCGTCGGCGCCGGTGGCGACATGGCTGACCGTCAGGCCGAAGTGGCGCAGGCCCTCGGTCAGCGGTTCGGCGATCGTCTCGTCGTCCTCGATGAGCAGCACTCGTACGCCCATGCGTCCTGTCTCTCCATGAAACATGAAATCCGGACAACACGAATCCCGTGCTGTGGGGCTGCCACGCTACAAGAGGTCTCATGTGCGTGTCCCATGAATGCGGGGTTTGTGAAAAGGCACTCAGTAAGCGCTTGTATCTGTCCGATTCGACTGGTTCCGGCGGCTTCGGTGGGGTGCCTGGCTGAAATATGTGGCAAACCTGGTGTCGCCTTAGTGTCCCCTTAACCTTTCTCTGGTCAGGCCTCCCCTACGGTTTATAAGGCCAGGTCAGAATATGTTTGAGGGAGGCAACGTGAAGGCATTGCTGGATCGCGCCCGGTCGTTCAAGCGCCGGGTCGATTTCGAGAGCGGTGAATACCGGAAGTTGGCCGAAGGTCAATTTCCGGAAGCGCTGTTCATCACCTGCTCGGACTCGCGGGTGATACCCGCTCTGATCACCGGCGCAAGGCCCGGCGAGATATTCGAGCTCCGCAATGCGGGCAACATTGTGCCGCCGCACGATGAGCACGGAGCGGCCTCCGGCGAGGCCGCCACCATCGAGTACGCGCTGGAGGTGCTCGGCGTTCAGGACGTCGTGGTGTGTGGTCATTCCCACTGCGGCGCCATGGGGGCGCTGAAGCACGGCGCGGATCTGTCCGGGCTGCCGCGGGTGGACGCCTGGCTCGATCTCGCCCGGCCGGGACTCACCTCCCTGCTCGGGGACGCCGTCGAGCCCGAGGATCCGGCTCTGCGGGAGGTCGTCCAGCTGAACGTGCGCAACCAGCTGGCCGCGCTGCGCGAGTACCCGACGGCCCGTCAACTCCTGGACTCCGGGCGGCTTCGGCTGCACGGCTGGTACTACGAGATCGACACCGGCCAGGTCCATGAGCTGGACGAGGACGGTCTGTTCCGGGTGCACGCGTCATGAGCGGGCAGCATGCGCGGCGGGCGCGCGGACGCGGTTCGGGATCCTCGGGGGACTCGGGGTCTTCGTCGTCGACGCTCACGATTCCGCAGCCCAAGAGCCCTCGCAGCCCTCACAGTCAGAGCCCTCAGAACCCGCCGGGCACTCGAAGTACGAAGGAGGGGTCTGCCGGTCCTCCCGACTCGCGCAAGGGGCGCGGCTCGGGCGAGGGCGGTGGCGTGGACTTTGCCACCGAGATCACCGCCTCGCTCGTCGTGTTCCTCGTCGCGTTGCCGCTGTGCATCGGGGTGGCCGTGGCGTCCGGGGTGCCCGCCGAACTGGGGATCATCTCCGGGGTCATCGGCGGACTGGTGGTCGGGGCGGCCCGGGGCAGCACGCTCCAGGTCAGCGGGCCGGCCGCCGGGCTCGCCGCGCTGGTCGCGGAGACGGTGCTGGAGTTCGGCGTCGCCATGCTCGGAGTGATCGTTCTCTTCTCCGGCATCCTGCAGATCATTCTGGGGATGGTCCGGCTCGGCCGCATGTTCCAGGCGATCTCCCTGGCCGTCGTCCAGGGGATGCTCGCCGGGATCGGACTGCCACTGATGTTCAGCCAGGTGTATCCGATGTCCGACGCCAAGGCTCCCGGCATGCCGATCGAGAACATCGCCGGTGTTCCCGCGCTGGTCGCGGACACCCTGGCGAACCCCCAGGCGGGGATCGCGGCGCTGCTCGGCATCGTGACGATCGTGCTCAGCTTCGTATGGAAGAAGATGCCGGGCCCGGTGAAGAAGGTCCCGGCGGCGCTCGTGGCCGTGGGCATCGGCATCGGGGTGGCCTCGCTGCCGGGCGTGGACGTGAAGACGCTCCAGGTGGGCAACCTGCTGGCTTCTGTGCAGGTGCCGGGGGCGGAGCAGTTCGCGGGCCTGGCCAATGCGGGGATCATCACCGCGATCCTCACCTTCACGGTCATCGCCTCGGCGGAGAGCCTGTTCACCGCGGCGGCCGTGGACCGGATGCACAACGGCCCGCGCACCCGCTACAACACCGAACTCATCGCCCAGGGCGCCGGAAACACGGTGGCCGGCGTCCTCGGGGCGCTGCCCATCACGGCGGTCGTGGCCCGTAGTTCGGCCAATGTGCAGGCCGGGGCCAGGACCCGGCTCTCCCGTACGCTGCACGGCTTGTGGCTGCTCGCCTTCGCGCTGCTGCTGCCGCAGGTGCTCGCGCTGATCCCGATCTCGGTGCTCGCGGGTGTCCTCGTCCACAGCGGGTGGAAGCTGTTCGCGCCCGAGGAGTTCCCGAAGATGTGGCGGCAGGACCGGGGCGAGTTCGCGGTGATGACCGTGACGACGCTGGTCATCGTGGCCACGGCGCTCCTTGAGGGCGTACTGATCGGCCTCGCCGCCGGAGTCGTCCTGGCGGCGCTGCGGATGTCGCAGACGGTCGTCCGGCAGCACATCGACAACGACACGGCGAAGGTCGTCATGGCGGGCAACGCCACGTTCCTGCGCCTGCCGCGCCTGATCGACGCCCTCGAGTCCGCGGCCGCCTCCGGCAAGCCCCGCATCCGCCTCGACCTCACGGGCGTGACCCACCTGGACCACGCCTGCCGCAGCCAGATCGACGAGTTCGTCGCGCAGCAGCGAGGGGCGGGGTTGCGGGTGGAGTTGCTCATGCCGGGGCCGGCGGTTACGGGGGCGGGGGCGAAGGTGCCGCCGTCGCCGGAGCCGGACGTGGCGGCTGCCGCCGGGGTCTCGGCATCGGCGCCCGGGGCGGATTCGGAGAGGGAGCGGGTGCTTGCCTCGGTCCCTGCCGCGCCTGACGGGGAAGCGAACCGGACGTGGGAAGCGGACTCTTCCAGCGGCCCTGCTTGGGAAGCGGTCCCGTCCACCGGCTCGGCTTGGGAAGCCATCCCCGACTGGGGAACGAACCCGGCTCTGGACAGGCCTGCGACCTGGGACCCCGACCAGGCGTGGGATCCCGACCAGGGGTGGGACCCCGACCAGGCGTGGGGCACCGACCAGGCGTGGGAAACCGGCCAGGCGTGGGACACCGACCGCCCCTGGACCACGGACCGCACCCGGGACGCCGACCCGCTCACCGACTCGCCCCATGACCGAGCCACCGCCGACCGGTCTGCCGATCCGGCCCCCGTCCCCGGCCCGACAGCCGAGTGGTTCTACCTGGACACGGAGCCCATGCCGGGTACGTCCCCGCCGCCCGTCATGCCCCTGTTCCTCCGCGGCCGGTCAACGACCGACCGGGCCTGAGGAAAGGGTCCGCCGGGAACGCGGACGGCGCCTGGTGCGGATCAAGCGGGGAGGCCGCCCGGCCCAGGAGCGGACTGGGTCCGGGACGCCTCCCTGAGGCGCCGGGCCAGCCCGCGACCGAGCCACCGCCGACCGTCCGCGTCCCGGCGCGATGACAGGAGACCGCCATCCTCCTTCAGTCGTTGACCTCGCGTTCGCCCTGAGGCTTGGATGGCGGGGCTGTGGTTCCTCGTGGGATCAGATGCGTGGGCAGGATGACGTGTCGGGCGCGGTCCGCGTCGGAGTCGTTGATGAGTTCCAGGGCCAGTTCGGCGGCGGCGCGGCCCATGTCCGAGGGGGACTGGGCCACGGTGGACAGGTCGAGCCACTCGGCCATCAGTTGGTCGTCGAAGCCGAGGACGGAGATCCGTTCGGGCACCTCGATCTGCACGGTGCGCAGGGCCGAGATGACGGAGGCAGCCAGTTCGTCTTGCTCGGCGAAGATCGCAGTGGGTGGTTCGCGCAGGCTCAACAGGTTTCCGATTGCCTGGGTGGTGCCGCGCTTGTCGCGGGGCGGCGTGGTGACGATCAGGTCGTCGTCCAGGGGGATGTCCGCCTCGGTGAGCGCCTGCCGGTAGCCGAGGAGGCGATCGCGCGAGCTGAAGCTGAAGCCGCGGGCGTTGGTGGTGTGCGCGAAGGCGATCCGGCGGTGTCCGAGGTTGATCAGGTGGCGGGTGGCCTTGCAGGCGGCGGCGACGTCGTCGACGTAGACGCTGGGGCGGCCCTCGACGTGCTGGCTGATGTAGATGACCGGCATGCCGAGGTCGTCCAGCCGGGCGGTCTCTTCCTTGGTGAGGTCGAAGCAGAAGACCAGTAGCGCGTCCGCGTTGCGCCGGGCCGGCAGTCGCTCGAAGAACTCAGCCCTTTCGGCCAGATCTGGGACGACGTAGACGGTCATCTCCATGCCGGCGTCCCGCAGCAGCGGGCCCAGGCTGGACAGCGCCGCTCCCATGAACCACGAGTCGAGCGTGGGCACGAGCACCGCCATGACGCCGGTCCTGCCGGTCACCAGGCTCGACGCCTGCCGCGAGATCGCGAAGTTCAGCTCACGGGCGGCCTTCTCGACCCGCTCACGGATCTGCGGCGAGACCGATGTCAGGCCACGCATGGTGCGCGAGACGGTGGACGGGGAGACCCCCGCCCGTTCGGCGACGTCGGCCAACGTGGGGTGCCGCTGAGCTGGTGACATGAGCGGAAGTTAGCACAGACTGAGCCTCTGATGGGACTCCTCGAGACAGCGCTGTCTTTGCTGCTTACGAGGATGGAATGTCTGTTACACCCAGTACAGAGAGGGTGTGTGTCGCGTAAAGCATCCTTGCTACTGCGTCGTTACGCATTGACTTCCATCGAGTGCACTCCTACGGTGCAAGCGTTGTCTCAGCGGAGTCGAAGACGTCACTTCGAAGTCACCCTTCGATGCTTTGAACTGCGCTTTTGATCTACAGAACGCGATGACAGCACAGTCTCGTAACAGAGTCATCCCAGAGGCATCTCGGCAGCTGCTCCCTACGGGGCGACCACGCCGAGACTTCGGTTCCGCACGTCCAGGAGAGACAGTGAACGCCAGAACCACCAGAGTCCTTCAGTGCTCGGCCGTGCTCGTCGCCGCCGGGCTCGTCCTCACCGCCTGCGGCTCCTCCGACGACAACAGTTCCTCGGAGAAGTCCCCGTCGTTCTCGGGCCGTGGCCCGATCACGTTCGCGGCGGCCAAGGACAGCTCCGGCGTCGTCCAGAAGGTGATCGACGGCTGGAACAAGGAACACCCCAAGGAGAAGGTCACCTTCGTCCAGCTGCCGTCGGACGTGAACCAGCAGCGCCAGCAGATGATCCAGAACGCCGAGACGAAGTCCGACGCCTACACGGTGCTCTCCCTGGACGCGGTGTGGACCTCGGAGTTCGCCGCCCACCAGTGGATCGACCAGCTGCCCGCCGCACAGTTCCCGCTGGACAAGATGCTCAAGCCCGTGGTGGAGACGACCAAGTACCGCGACAACCTGTACGCGGTCCCGCAGTCCTCCGACGGCGGCATGCTGTACTACCGCTCCGACCTGCTGAAGAAGGCCGGCGTCAGCGCCGCGCCGACGACGTGGGCGCAGATGCAGGCCGCCTGCGCCAAGGTCGAGAAGCTGCCCGAGGCCAAGGGCATGTCCTGCTACGCCGGCCAGTTCCAGAAGTACGAGGGCCTGACGGTCAACTTCGCCGAGGCCGTGAACTCCGCCGGCGGGGTCATCACCGACGCCAACGGCAAGCCGAACGTCGACACGGCCGAGGCGAAGAAGGGCCTGGACTTCCTCGTGGACTCCTTCAAGGACGGCACGATCCCGAAGGAGGCCATCACCTACCAGGAGGAGGAAGGCCGCCAGGCGTTCCAGTCCAGCAAGCAGGTCTTCTTTCGCAGCTGGCCGTACGTGTACTCGCTGGCCGAGAAGAGCAAGGTGAAGGGCAAGTTCGCGGTCGCGCCGCTGCCCGGCCTGACCGGAGCCGGCTCCTCCACCCTGGGCGGTCACAACGTGGCCGTGTCCTCTTTCGCCAAGAACAAGGCCACGGCGCTGGACTTCATCAAGTTCTTCACCAGCCACGACAGCGCGACCACGTTCCTCAAGGAGGGCTCGGCCGCCCCGCCGTACGCGGACCTGTACGACGACCAGGCGCTGGTCAAGCAGTACCCGTACCTGCCGGTGCTGAAGAAGTCGATCCTGAACGCCGTGCCGCGCCCTCGGGTGGTCCAGTACGGCGACGCGTCCTCCGCGATCCAGCAGGAGGCCTACGCAGCCCTGAACGGTGACAAGTCCAGCGCGCAGGCGCTGAAGGACCTGCAGGAAGCCCTGCAGAAGCTCCCGACACAGTGAGGAGGAGGGCCGTGGTGGACGCCAAGACCCCACCCGACACGGCCGCGGTACGGCCGTCCGGTGCGGCAGCGCGCCGTGCCGGACGGCCCGCCGCGCCGGTGCGTTTCCGGGGCGGGCAGAAACGGGCGACGGCGGGTTCCGGCCGGATGGCGGCCCTGCTGGTGTCTCCAACCCTGCTGGTGCTGACCGTCGTCGTGCTCTACCCGACGATCATGGCGCTGCGGGAGTCGCTGTACGGGCCCAAGGGGCTGGACCCGGAGACCGGCTTCATCAGCGACACCGAGCCGTTCGTCGGGCTGCAGAACTACGCCGACATCTTCGGCGAGGCCGGCGACCGGTTCTGGAACGCCTTCTGGAACACCACCTTCTTCACCATTGTCACGGTGGGACTGGAGACGGTGATCGGTGTCGCCATGGCGCTGATCATGCACAAGGCGTTCCAGGGCCGCGCCCTGGTGCGGGCCAGCATCCTCATCCCCTGGGCGGTCCCCACGGCCATCTCCGGCCTGCTGTGGCGGTGGATCTTCAACAGCGACGGCATCGCCAACGCCCTGATCGGCCAACAGGTCCTGTGGACCACCGAGGGCTTCCATGCCAAGGTCGCGGTCATCATCGCCGAGGTATGGAAGACCGCCCCGTTCATCGGGCTGCTGGTCCTGGCCGGCCTGCAGGTGATCGGCAAGGAGGTCTACGAGGCGGCCCGCATGGACGGGGCGAGCCCCGTGCGCCAGTTCTGGCACATCACCCTGCCGCTGGTGAAGCCCGCACTGCTGGTGGCGGTCCTCTTCCGCTGCCTGGACGCGCTGCGGATGTTCGACCTGCCCTACCTCCTCGTCGGCGCCCAGAAGAACTCGGTGGAAACCCTGTCCATGCTCGCGCAGAACGAGGCGTCCAACGTCCGCTTCGGACCGGCCGCCGCCTACGCGGTGATCCTCTTCCTCTACGTCTTCCTCATCGCCCTGGGATTCGTACGACTGCTGGGCGCGGACGTCGTCGGAGACGGCGGCACCGCACGCAAAGCCAAGCGCAAGAGCAGGCTCCGGCGCGCCCCGGCGCCCGGCGGTGTGGAGGTGTCGGCATGACCACCACGGCGAACACGACCACCAAGACGACCATGACCACCCCGGCGAAATGGCGAACCTGGCTGGTGTACGCGGGAGTTGCCCTGGTGGTGGCCTACTGCCTGGCCCCCTTCTACTGGATGCTGGTCTCCAGCCTGCGCCGCACCTCCGACATCTTCGACACCACACTGCTGCCCTCCCCGGTGTCGTTCGACAACTACCGGGCGGTGTTCGACCCCTCCCAGGGCTTCGGCCGCGCCCTGCTCAACAGCCTGATCGTCTCCGGTATCACCACCGTCCTGGCGCTGCTGCTGGCCACGTTCACCGCCTACGCCATGGCCCGGCTGGAGTTCCGCTTCAAGCGGCTGATCCTCACCCTGATCATCGCCACCTCGATGTTCCCGGTGGTGTCGATCGTGGTCCCGCTGCTGAAGCTGTTCACCGACATCGGCTGGATCAACACCTACCAGGCGATGATCGTGCCGAGCATGTCCTTCGCCCTGCCGCTGGCGGTGTGGAACCTGACCACGTTCTTCCGGCAGATGCCCGACGAACTGGAACAGGCCGCCATGATCGACGGCTGCACCCGCGGCCAGGCATTCCGCAAGATCATCGTTCCGCTCGCCGCACCGGGCATCTTCACCACCGCGATCATCACCTTCATCGCCGCCTGGAACGAGTTCCTCATCGCCCTGTCGATGACCAACCGGCCCAGCATCCAGACCGCGCCGGTCGCCATCTCCAAGTTCGCCGGCGCCACCCAGTTCGACGTCCCCTTCGGCAGCCAGATGGCCGCGGGCGTCCTGGTCACCATCCCCCTGGTGATCATGGTGCTCCTCTTCCAGCGCCGCATCGTCGCCGGACTCACCGCGGGCGCGGCCAAGTAGCCGTCCGTTCTTGCGGCCGGTTCCCCCACAGTCCCCTTCTCAAAGGACCCTTCAGCACCATGTCCCCCACCACGCCCTCGCCCTGGTGGCGCAGTGCCGTCATCTACCAGGTCTACATCCGCAGCTTCGCCGACGGGAACGGCGACGGCGTCGGCGACATCGCCGGCCTGCGCTCCCGGCTCCCGTACCTCAAGTCGCTCGGCGTGGACGCCCTGTGGATCACCCCCTGGTACACGTCCCCGATGGCGGACGGCGGCTACGACGTGGCCGACTTCCGCGCCATCGACCCGCTGTTCGGCACGGTCGCCGAGGCCGAGAAGTTCATCGAGGAAGCCCACGAGTACGGGATCCGCGTCATTCCCGACATCGTCCCGAACCACACCTCCGACCAGTACGCCTGGTTCCAGGCGGCACTGTCCGCCGGCCCCGGGAGCCCGGAACGCGAGCGGTACGTCTTCCGGCCCGGCCGCGGCCTTGACGGCGCCGAGCCGCCCAACAACTGGGTCTCCTGTTTCGGCGGCCCCGCCTGGACCCGGCTGCCCGACGGCGAGTGGTACCTCCACCTGTACGCCCCCGAACAGCCCGACCTCAACTGGCAACACCCCGACGTGCACGCCGAGTTCGAGTCCATCTTGCGGTTCTGGTTCAGCCGGGGCGTCGACGGCTTCCGGATCGACGTGGCACACGGACTCGTCAAGGACCCCGAACTGCCCGACCTGCGGCCCGAGTCGGCGAGCGAGAAGACCCGGGAGTACGTCGCACACCCGCACTGGGACCGCGACGAGGTCCACGACATCTACCGCACCTGGCGCAAGGTGGCCGACGAGTTCGACGGCGACCGGGCCTTCGTCGCCGAAGCCTGGTCCGACACCTGGGACACCCCCGAACGCCTCGCCGCCTACGTCCGCCCCGGCGGCCTGCACACCGCGTTCAACTTCGACTTCCTCATGGCCAGCTGGGACGCCAAGGACCTCCGCGCGGTCATCGACGACTCCCTCGCCATGCTCAGCGGCGTCGGAGCACCGGCCACCTGGGTGCTGTCCAACCACGACGTCATGCGTCACACCAGCCGCTACGCCCGCAAAACCGTCGCACGATGGGTGCCCAACGAGCGCTACCAGCCCCAGGGCCCCGTCGACCTGGACCTCGGCATCCGCCGCGCCCGCGCCGCCGCCCTGCTGATGCTCGCCCTGCCCGGCGGCGCCTACATCTACCAGGGCGACGAACTCGGCCTGCCCGAAGTCGAGGACCTGCCCGAGTCCGTCCTCCAGGACCCCATCTGGGAACGCTCCGGCCACACCGACCGAGGACGCGACGGCTGCCGCGTCCCCATCCCCTGGTCCGGCCAGACCCCGCCCTTCGGCTTCAGCCCCGAGGATGCTCCTGCCGCCCCCTGGCTGCCCCAGCCCGCCAACTGGCGTGAGCGCAGCGTGGAGGCACAGACCGGCGACCAGACCTCGATGCTGGAGCTGTACCGCACCGCCCTCCGCCTACGCCGCGACCACCCCGCCCTCGGCGACGGCACCCTGACCTGGCAAGACGCCCCCGCAGGCATCCTCGCCTTCCACCGCGAACCCGGCTTCCTCTGCGTCGTCAACCTCTCGGATGAGGCGTACCAGCTGCCCGACCACACCTCGATCCTGCTGGCCAGCGGCCCGATCGCAGACGAAATTCTGGAACCGGACGGCGCGGTCTGGCTCAAGGCATAGCGGCCCGCACAGGGGGTAGCGCCCCCCTCAACCGCCAGGGCCTGTCTGGTGTCACTCCCCGCTGACCGGACAGGCCGGAAAGCGGAACCCCGGCTACCCTGAAACTGTACGTCTCGTGCGGAGTTGAGAGGGTCCTCAGGGCACAGTGAGAGGGAGCCGTCATGGCCGGCTGGAGTGTGCAGGACATCCCTGACCAGGGCGGGCGTATCGCCGTCGTGACCGGTGCCAACAGTGGGCTAGGGCTGGCCACCTCGCGTGAGCTGGCCCGGCGTGGGGCCCATGTGGTGCTCGCCTGCCGGAGTGAGGAGCGGGGGGCCCGCGCTCGCGACCGGATCCTTGGGGAAATCCCTGACGCACAAGTCGAGTTGAGGGCTCTCGACCTCGGACGCCTGGAATCCGTAAGGGAGTTCGCGGCCGAGTTCGCGGCGTCCCATGGTCACGAGCGGCTCGATCTGCTCATCAACAACGCGGGTGTGATGGCCCTGCCCCACGGGCGCACAGTGGACGGCTTCGAGACCCAGTTCGGGGTCAACCACCTCGGGCACTTCGCGCTCACCGGGCTTCTGCTGCCGCTGCTCCTGAAGACCCCGGGCGCGCGGATCGTCACCGTGTCCAGCACCATGCACTCGGTGGCCAACATCGACATCAACGACCTCAACAGCGAGCGCCGCTACAACCGTTGGCTCGCCTACTCCCGCTCCAAGACGGCCAACCTGCTCTTCACACACGAACTCGCCCGCCGCCTCACCGCGACCGGCTCGGACGTCGTCGCGGCCGCCGCCCACCCCGGCTACGCGGCCACGAACCTCCAGACCAAGGGCCCCCGGATGGAGCGCCGCAAGGCCGCCGAACTGTTCATGCAGATCGGCAACCGCTTCTTCGCCCAGTCCGCCGAGGCCGGCGCCCGGCCCATCCTGTACGCGGCCACCGCGCCCGGCGTCGAACCCGACTCCTTCACCGGCCCCTCGTTCGCCGACTGGCGCGGCTCACCCGCCAAGTCCCGCCGCGCCAAGTGGACGCTCAACGACACGGCGGGGGAACGCCTCTGGGCGGAATCGGAACGGCTCACGGGAGTGACGTACGACGCCCTGAAGGTGTGAGAGGCGTCAGGACGTACGCACCTCGTACGTCGCCACCGCCACCGCATCGTCGTCCAGGCACCGCCCCGACTCCAGCTCGAAGCGCTGCTTGAGCAGGGGCGAGGCCACGAACGGGCGGCCCTGGTGGGAGCCGATCAGGCCGCGGGAGAGGACGGCGGCGCCGCTGAACGGGTCGCGGTTGTCGATGGCGTACAGGCGGCCCGCGCGGTCCTGGAAGAGGGCGACCTGGCGGCCGTCCGGGAGCAGGGCCGCCACCCCGCGGCCCGGCATCAGCGCGCTCATGTCGCAGACCGTGAACCAGTCGTCCGCCGTGTCGTCGACGCGAAGCTGGACCTTCAGGGTCGTCGTCTCGGGTGCGAGAGTCATCGCTGGGCGCTTCCTTCCAGGGGACGGGTGCCGATGGTCAGCAGCGGCAGGTCGGGCTTGATCTGGTCGCGCTCGGGGACGAAGCCGACGACGGGGTCGGGGGTGTCCGGTGCGTTCACGAAGGAGACGAAGCGGGACAGCTTCTCCGGGTCGTTGATGGTCTCGGCCCACTCGTCGCGGTAGTTCGCGACATGCGCAGCCATCAGGGACTCCAGCTCCTCGCAGATGCCCAGGGAGTCATTCACGACCACGTCGCGTACGTGGTCCAGGCCGCCGGGGATCCGCTCCAGCCAGGTCGAGGTGCGCTCCAGGCGGTCGGCCGTGCGGATGTAGAACATCAGGAAACGGTCGATCAGGCGGATCAGTTCGGCGTCGGAGAGGTCCTGTGCGAGCAGGTCCGCGTGGCGCGGGGTGGCGCCGCCGTTGCCGGCCACGTACAGGTTCCAGCCGTTGGCCGTGGCGATCACGCCGAAGTCCTTCGACTGGGCCTCCGCGCACTCGCGCTGGCAGCCGGAGACGGCTGACTTCAGCTTGTGCGGGGAACGCAGCCCCCGGTAGCGCAGCTCCAGATCGATCGCCATGCGTACGGAGTCCTGGACGCCGTAACGGCACCAGGTCTGCCCCACGCACGACTTCACCGTACGCAGCGCCTTTCCGTACGCGTGCCCCGACTCGAAGCCCGCGTCCACCAACCGCGCCCAGATGAGGGGGAGTTGCTCGACGCGTGCGCCGAACATGTCGATGCGCTGGCCACCCGTGATCTTCGTGTAGAGGCCGAAGTCGCGCGCCACTTCCCCGATGACGATGAGCTTCTCGGGGGTGATCTCGCCTCCCGGGATGCGCGGCACGATCGAGTATGAGCCGTTCTTCTGGAGGTTGGCGAGGAAGTGGTCGTTGCTGTCCTGCAAGGCCGCCTGGTCGCCGTCCAGGACGTAGCCGCTCGCGCCGATCGTGGGGGCGAGGGAGGCGATGATCGAGCCCACGGCCGGCTTGCAGATCTCGCAGCCGTCGCCGCCTCGGGCGCCCTCACGGCCGTAACGGTCGAGCAGGTCCTGGTACTTGTTGATGCGCAGGGCGAGGACGATCTCGTACAGCTCCTCGCGGGTCTGCGAGAAGCAGCCGCACAGGCCCTTGTCGACCTCGACGCCGCTGGCCTCCAGCTCGGCGTTGACCAGCTGGCCGAGGACCTTGACGCAACTGCCGCAGCCCGTACCGGCCTTGGTGCACTTCTTGACCTCGGGCACCGTCGTGCACTGGTGGTCGGTGACCGCGCCGCGGATCGTGCCCTTGGTGACGTTGTGGCAGGAGCAGATGACCGCCTCGTCGGGCAGCGCGGACGGGCCGAGCTGGGCGCCGCCGCCGGAGCCCGCCGGGAGCACCAGCTGCTCGGGGGAGACGGGCGGTACGGAACCGGTCAGCGCCCGCAGCGTGCCGTACGCGTCCGCGTCGCCGACCAGGATGCCACCGAGCAGTTCGCCGTCGCGGCCGATGACCAGCTTCTTGTACAGGCCCGAGCGGGAGTCGGAGTAGACGACGTCCAGGCAGTCCTCGGTCGCGCCGTGCGCGTCACCGAAGGAGGCCACGTCCACGCCGAGCAGCTTCAGCTTGGTGGACAGGTCGGCGCCGGTGAACTCGGCCTCGTCCTGCGCGATGGTCGCGGCCACCGTCTCGGCCTGCTCGTAACCGGGCGCCACCAGGCCGTACACCCGGCCGTCGGAGGCCAGCGCGCACTCGCCGATCGCGAAGACGTGCGGGTCGGAGACCGTACGGCACTGCTCGTCGACCGAGATGCCGCCGCGCTCGCCGACCGTCAGCCCGCAGTCGCGGGCCAGCTGGTCGCGGGGGCGGACACCGGCGCTGAACACCACCATGTCGGTGGCCAGCTCGGAGCCGTCGGACAGCTTCATGCCCGTGACGGCGCCCGAGTCGTCGGTCACGATCTCCTGCGTGCCCACGCCCGTGTGGACGGACAGGCCCATGTCCGCGATGGTGCGCAGCAGGGCGGCGCCACCGCCCTCGTCGACCTGCACCGGCATCAGGCGGGGCGCGAACTCCACGATGTGGGCGGTGAGTCCGAGACCCTTCAGCGCGCCCGCGGCCTCCAGGCCGAGCAGACCGCCACCGACCACCGCGCCGGTCGTCGCCTTCTTCGCGTACTCCTCGATCGCGAGGAGGTCCTCGATCGTGCGGTAAACGAAGCAGCCCTCGGCGTCCTTGTTCGGGACCGGCGGCACGAACGGGTACGAGCCGGTGGCCATGACGAGGACGTCGTAGTCGACGACAAGACCGGAGCGGGCGGTCACCCTGCGGGCCTCACGGTCGATGGTCTCGGCCGGGTCGCCGACATACAGCTCGATGCCCTCCTTCTCGATGAACGCCATGTCGGTCATCGAGAGGTCCTCGGGCGTCTTGCCCGAGAAGTACGAGGTCAGCTGGACGCGGTCGTACGCGGGCCGCGGCTCCTCGCACAGCACGACCACGCGGTGCGTGGCGGTCATGCCGCGCTCGGCGAGCGCTTCGAGGAAGCGCTGGCCGACCATGCCATGGCCGACGAGCACGATCGTGGGGGTCGTGGACATCAGGAGCCTCCATCGTTGGTGAGCAGGTGGAGCAGAGGGCCGGTCTCGGGGAGCGGCTCTGCTCCCTCCCAGGCACGGGCGAGCGCGCCGACGGTGCCGAGTTCGCCGACGAGTACGCCGCCGACCACGCGGTCGTTGCGGACGACGACCTTGCGGTAGGTGCCGCGGGTCGCGTCGGCGAGCTGGATGACGTCGTCACCGGGTTGCGGGGTGGGCTCGCCGAAGGCGGCGAGGTCGAGCGGGGTGCCGGAGGCGAGGGTCAGCCGGGTGAGGGCGCGGGTGCCGGTGTAGCGCGCGGCGCCCTCACCCGTCGCCAGCAGCTCGGCCAGCGCTTCGGCCTGCTCGAGGGCGGGTGTCGCGAGACCGTAGACGGTGCCCGCGTGCTGTGCGCAGTCGCCGATCGCCCGGATGTGCGGGTCGGACGTACGCAGCTCGTCGTCGACGATGACGCCCTTGTGCACGGCGAGACCCGCGTCCTGGGCGAGGCCCACGCGCGGGTGCACGCCACAGGTCAGCACCACCAGGTCGGCGTCGAGCGCGTACCCGTCGGCCAGCTCGACCGAGCGGACCGCGCCGCCGACGCAGCGCACGTCGCGTACCCGGCACTCGGTGTGCACCTCGACACCCAGGTCCTTCAGATGCCGGAGCACCAACTTCGAGGCGGACGGGTCGAGTTGGCGTTCCATCAGCCGCTCGGCCTGCTGCGCGAGCACGACCTGCGCGCCTCGCGCGGCGAGCGCGCGGGCGGCCGAGACGCCGAGGAGACCGCCGCCGATGACGACGGCGCGGGCCTGCGGGCGTACCGCCTTGGACAGGCCCAGGCAGTCGTCCATCGTACGGAAGGCATGCACACCCTCCGGCAGCATGTGATCCGCGGTGAAGAGCCCCCGCAAGGGCGGCAGCTTCGCGTTCGACCCGGTCGCCAGGACCAGCGTGTCGTATGCGATCACCGAGCCGTCCGAGCAGTGCACCTGCCGCTCGGTGCGGTCGATGCCGGTGACCCGGGCACGCACCAGCTCCGCGGGCGCGGGCAGGGCGATCACCTCGGGGGCGTACCGCCCGGCCAGCACTTCGGCGAGCAGGACCCGGTTGTACGGGGTGTGCTCCTCCTCACCGATGAGCACGGCGGGCAGCCCGAGCTCGCCGAGCCGCCGGGCGAGCCGTACGCCCGCGAGGCCGGCGCCGATCACCACCACACGCGTATTCGAGGTCATGGTGTCGAGCGTGCGGTGCCGGTGTTACCCGGCCGCATCACAACTGTTTCCCGCGGGGAACGCTGCGCTCAGCGGGGCGGGGGTCGGGGTGTGAGGGTTTCTTGGGCGGGTGCGGGTTGCCTCCGGCGGTTGGGCGGGTGGGTTCGTTGTCGGCTGCCGGTCCGTTGTGGCTGGTCGCGCAGTCCCCGCGCCCCTGGGTGGGTGGTGGGTCGGGGCCGTGGGCCGGTGCGTCAGCCCGTCGCAGGCCGGGCATACGGCCCGGTGTCGGTACACGGTGCGGGTGGCCTGAGACAGAACCTAAGCGACGGGCATACGACGCACCGGCCCACGGCCCCTCCCGCCGGAGGGAGGCTGCGGGCACATCGTGGCTGGTGAGCATGAGGGCTGGCGGTTCCAGGGACGCGCCCTTCAGGGGCGCGGGGAACTGCGCGACCAGCCACGACGGGCCCGCAGTCGCCCATGAATCGAACCCACCCTCCCGGTAGGCGCCCCTGTTCAACCGCCGGAGGCGTCAGCGGGTTCCCGTCAGGTGGGCGAAGACGACCACGTTGCCCTGGTAGCCCGTCGTCGTCGAGTAGTCGCCTCCGCAGGTGATCACGCGGAGCTCCGGGCGTCGGGCGGCCCCGTACACCTTCTTGTCCGGGAAGTCGCGGGCGTCGTACACCTTGACCGCGTCGACCGAGAAGAGGGCGACCGTGCCGTCGTGGCGCTCGACCTCGATCGTGCTGCCGTTCTTTATGGCGCCGAGGCGGTAGAAGACGGCGGGTCCTTCGGCGTTGTCGACGTGTCCGGCGACGATCGCGGTCCCCGTCTCGCCGGGTGTGGTGCCGGCCTCGTACCAACCGGCGAGGTTCTTCTCCGCGGCCGGCGGCACGGCGAGGCCGCCCCGCGGGGTGAGGCCGAGGCCCGTGAGGGGGGCATCCACCCGGATGGACGGGATGCGGACGCGGTCGGGAGGGGAGGGCGGGAGCGGGGCGGCCACGGGCCGGTCGACATGGGCGCCCGCGCGGCCCTGTGCAGCAGACGGCTGCGGCGGCGCGTGAGCCTCGGCGCCACTGCGCACCAGCCACGCACCCGATCCGAAGGCCACCACCGTCACGGCGGTTATGGCGGCATTGCCGACCCTGCGCATGTATGCCCCCTTTGAAACAAGAGATGCGTCCCGATTCCCCCTCCGGGCCGCGAGGGGCGTCGGACCCGGAGGGGGAGGGGACGGCGGTACCGGTGGACAGCGGAGATGTCCGTCAGATCCCGTCGCCTCTCGCCCGGCGATGCAGGAGCCAGGTACCGCCCGCGGCGGCGACGGCGAGCGCCGCCACTCCCGCCGCGGTCTGCACGGGGTCGGGACCGAGTGCGCCACCGACCCCCGTCTTCACGCTTCCTCTCGGGTGCACCTGCTCGTCGGCCCCCTCCCTGGGGGCCAGCGCGACCCTCAGGTCCCCCGACAGCCGCGTACCGCTGGAACAGCGCGCGACGATCTCGTACGTCCCGGGCTGTGCGGACGGCGGCACCCGGAAGCGCCCGACCGCGTTCCGCTCGTGCGCGCTGGGCGTCAGCGTGAAGGCGCCCGCGCCCACCGCGCCCGCGTCCCCCTTCATCGCGCCGTCCGCGCCGCACTTGGCCGTGTTCACCGTGACCTCGGCGCCGGGCGTGACGGTCGACGGGTACACCTCCAGCGGGCCGGTGTCCTCGCCGAACGCGTAGGCGTACGCGGGTGCGGCGGGGAGGCCCGCGGCGGCGACGGCCAGCGCGGTACCGGTTAACAGACGGCATGTTCGCATCGTGCTCGCTCCTCCACCTCGGTCGCATCCCTGCTTTATGGAGGTAAGTGGCAGTCAGCCCGGCCCGCCTCCTGACGAGGCGTCAGAACGGGTATCGGATGGGTGTGTCGGCCGACGTCCCTGGAGGCGTTTCGGCAGGTCATGGGCGTACGGGCAAAAAGTATCGGCGGTGCGGGTGTGAATGGGTGACCGGCCTCTCGGACGAAGGCTCGGGCGACGGCTCCACTGGTGGTCCGGTCGAGTGGTCCGGCCGGGACTTGACCTCAACTTTGGTTGAGATACGAGCCTGTCCCCATGACTTCCACGAACCCCAAGAACTCCGCTACAGACGCACCCATCCATCTCGGCCTGATCATCGGCAGCAACCGCGAGGGCCGCTTCGGACCCGTGATCGCCGACTGGCTGCTGAGCCGGATCCGTGAGCGCGACGACATCGAGGCCGACGTCGTCGACACCGCCGACGTACGACTGCCGACGGCCCTGTCCTACTCACCGTCCGCCGAGGTGACCGCCGAGCTCGCCAAGGTCGGGCCGACACTCGCCGACGCCGACGCGTTCGTCGTCCTCACTCCCGAGTACAACCACTCCTTCCCGGCCCCCCTGAAGAACCTCATCGACTGGCACTACACCGAGTGGCGCGCCAAGCCCGTCGCCTTCGTCTCGTACGGCGGACTCTCCGGCGGCCTCCGCGCCGTCGAACACCTCCGCCAGGTCTTCGCCGAACTCCACGCCGTCACCGTCCGCGACACGGTCTCCTTCCACAACGCGGGCGCCCACTTCGACGACGAGGGCCGCCACCGGGATCCGTCGGCTCCGGACGCCGCCGCAAAGGGAATGCTGGACCAACTGGTGTGGTGGGGACGGACGTTGAGGGAAGCGAAGGAAACGCGGCCGTACGCGGGGTGACGAGTTTTCGTCCCTCACGTCGGGGGATAGGCAAGTGCGCCTTGACAATCCCCAACTGTCAAGGCGTACTTGCCTCATGACTCTTCCAGACCTGGACGAACTCATCGCGGAAGTGGACCGCACCTGCGACACCGCACACCGACCCGGCAGCGGCACGGAGCAGCCCGACTGGCTCGCCCTGCTGACCGTGGCCGCGCGGCTCTCGGGCCAACTACAGGCCCTGGCAGACGACTTGGTCGAGGACTACGTCGAGCACTGCAGAATGCACGGCTGCTCATGGACCGACATCGGCGCCGCCCTGGGCGTGACCCGGCAGGCGGTGCAGCAGCGCTTTCACGCCCCCCACAAGCGATACGCCCCCGACACGATGACCGACGACCTCCGCGAGGCGATGACCCACGTCAAGCGGGCCGCGGTACAGCACCGCAACAACTACATAGGCACCGAGCACCTGTTGTGGGGCCTCACCGCGAAGCCCAACAACGCCACCCGGCTCCTTGAATCGTCCGGTGTCGCCCCTGATGTCGTACACCGTTCGGTCGAGGCCCACTTGAGCATGGGCGCCTCACAAGCCGCCGAACGGATCGCCTGGACTCCGTACTCCCGCAAGGCCATCGCCCTGGCGGAAGAGCAAGCGGGCGCCGCCCTCATCGACTGCGACCACCTGCTGACGGGCCTCGGCCGGGTCGGCCGCGGGGTGGCGGCGACGGTACTGACGGAGGCGGGCTTCAGGGTGGAGGCACGGGAGGAGGCGTAGGTGCGGTCACCCGTCTGCGTCGACTCCTCACATGTGGGGATGGCTCCACAACTGGCTTGGCACGCTGGACAGTTGGGCTCAGTTTTCCCATCCTCGTGAGGACACCCGTACTGACCGCGGTCCCCTCTTCGGAAGGTGACACTCGTGAAGTTCAGCTATGCGATGCTCCCCGACTACCCCCTCGCGGAGTCACTGGACTCCATCAAACTCGCCGACGAACTCGGCTTCCACGCCTGCTATGCCGCCGACGAGACCTGGCACAAGGACCTGTGGCTGCTCTTCGCCGTGGCCGCCGGCCAGACCAGCCGAATCCGCCTGGGCCCGAGCGTCTCCCCGGTCACGCTCCGCGAACCGACCCTGATCGCCCAGGCCCTGGCCACGCTCGACGAACTCTCCGGCGGGCGCGCGGAGGGTGTCCTGTCCAGTGGCAACTTCGGGCTGCTGGCGCAGTACAAAATCGACTGGGCCCGCACCCGCCCACTGTCCCGGGTCAAGGAGGCGCTGCATGTGGTGCGCACCCTGCTGGACGAGGGGACGATCTCGTACGACGGCGAATTCTTCTCGTACGAAGGCCTGTTCACCTTCGCCCGACCGGTCCAGAGCCGGGTGCCGCTCAAGCTCGGGGCGATGCGCGGGCCCAAGTCCTTCGAAGCGGCGGGCGAGTTGTCCGACGGCTGCCATCACGCGCTGAGCTACACCCGCGAGGCCTACGACTACGCGGTGCAACACATCCGGGCCGGAGCCGAGCGCGCCGGCAAGGACTGGCAGTCCCTGGACATCGGCGCCTGGGTCGTCTTCGCGACCGGCCCCGACTCCGCGGCAGCCAAGGACGCGGCCCGCAGCATGGTCGGCATCTACGCCTCCTCGATGCCCGAGGAACAACTACGCCGCAACGGCGTCGACCCCGGCGAGCTCAAACCGATCATCGACGCCATCGCCTCCGGCGACCTGGCCCGCGGCATCGAACTGACCACCCCGGAAATCGCCGAACGCCTCTCCATAGCGGGCACCCCCGAGGAATGCCTGGAGAAAATCCAGCGAGAGATCGCCCCGACCGGCGTGAACCACATGATCTGCGCCATCACCGACCGCACCCTCGTCAAGTCCTTCACCGGCCGCGACCTCCCGGAGGTGGCCGACGTGAACACCCAGCTCCGCCTGATCCACGACGGGATCATGCCGGCGTTCGCGTGATCCGTCGTGGGTCTCCGACTGCCCGGGAGCGGCACCGCGCGGAACGGCAAGCGTCGTGGCGAGGACCGGCCCGACGACTATTGCTGGGGCAGCGCCTGGCTCACCTCGGCGCGGACCGGTCTGCGGCCGCTCACCGCCCAGGCCCGGGCGGTGAGCGCGATGGAACCGTCTGGCCTCCGGGAGACAGCCGCACTGAACACGTCACGCAGCCGGTCCCGGTCGGCGGGGGCGAGGGTGGCCACGTAGCCCGGTGCAGGACCCTGCCCCGCCAGGAAGGGCTTCCACAGGTCGTCGAAGTCGGCGAAGACGGTGGGCACTTCGATCGGGACGGTCGACACGTCGACGAGTCCCGCGTCGTCCCATGCCGCGTGCAACGCCTCCGGACGGCACAGAGGAAACCTGCGGCCTTCGTCCAGTGCGGCTGCGGACGGCTCCACCTTGACGGCGGCCTCCCAGAACCGGCGCAGGAAACCCATGCCCCCGGCGTAGTCCCACACATACGCCGCGACCAGGCCGCCCGGTCGGACGCCCCTGGCCATCTCGGCCACGGCCACGGCGGGCTCGGAAAGAAAGTTCAGTGCACGCCGGGGCGTTCAGGAGTCTGCGGTCATGTGCCCGTGGGGCGGGCCCGTACCTGCATGCGCTCGCCATGGGCCTACTTCTGCAGGGGACGGGCTACGATCCCGCCATGCCGATCAAGGGTGGGGATCTGGCGCGTGCCTTCTGGGCTGTTGACCGCGTCCTCGGAGGACAGCGGCCTCCGACCAGGTCTCAGATGTTCGCAGCGAGGCGGCCACTCGTCGTCTGGCTTGTGGCAGGGATCTTGTGGTGGGGCCTCTTCATCCTCCTCCTCGAGGGAGACGTTCTGCCCGCGCTGGGCATCGGCGTGCTGCTCGGCGGATTGTTGGCGATGTTCGCCCGGATCGAAAGGGGCCGCCAGCGTCGGCTCGTGCGCCTGGGAGTCTGGGACGGTGTCCACGCCCATTCGGTCGGCGAGACCCGCGCCATGGACAAGCGGCGGATCCACGGCGAGAACCTACGGCCCCTGTGCGAGGTGTTGGCGTACTTCGCCGAGCACGACTTCGGGGACTCCGAATGGGAGGTCGTCGAGGCGGCCCTGCCGGAAACGGACATCGAGCGTGATGAGTGGTACAGCCACCGGCTGACCGGCCGACGCACGTTCACCCTGCGGATCGCGGCAGTGCCGGATTCGAGAGACGCCTTCGTCGAGATCTACGGGGTGTTGGGTGGCCGCGGAAAGTTCCTGATCGCGGGGGTGCTGCACGTGTTCGGCAAGTATCGCGTCAGCTGATCTTCTCGCGAGCCGGAATGGCGATGAGTTCGGTCAGACAGGCCATCTGCTGCAGCCCGCGGAATGAGGGCAACGCATCCGGGAAGCCCGAACCTTCGTGCAGAGCGTGTTTCCCGTGCGCTGACCCACCAAGTCAGTGTGCCGCTCCGGTCGTCAACCTCTTTGTAAGCAGGGCTGTTTGGAAGACCGTCCAGGTGGCAGGGCGGACGTGGAGGGACGGGCCGGTGGGGTTCTTCGAGTCGCGTATGGCGATGGTGGTGGGGATGTTGGTGGCTACTTCGACGCACTCGGCTTCGGGGTCGCTATAGGTGGACTTGCAGTACTGGAATTCAGGCACGGTCACAGTTCCTTACGGAGCTTGTGGAGGAACAGCACGGACTCCCGTTGATCGAGGGAGCGTTCGGCGATCATCTCGAACAGCTCATCGTAGGCAGCAGCGCCCTCTCCGCCTTCCACCCACCGCTGAGCGAAGGGGGCCTCCACGTAGACGATGTCCATGGCTCCGGGCTCGGCGAACGAGATGATGTTGAACGAGCCGTTCAAGCCGAAGTGCGTGCCTGCACTGAACGGGAAGATCTGGAGACCGACGTTCGGCAAGTCGGCCATCTGCGCCAGGTGGTCGAGTTGCCTGCGCGCCTCTTCCGTTCCGCCAGGGAAGTTCCGGAGCACTGCCTCGTAGATCACAGTCCGCAGCGAGAGGGGTGGGTCCTCCGAGAGGCGCTGTTGCCGTGCGAGCCGTGCAGCGACGAACTCCTCGTCGGACTGCCTGTTCGTGGCCGCTGACGTGATGGGGTTGCTGCGCAGAGCCCGTACGTATTCGGCGGTTTGAAGCAGTCCAGGGACGAACGCGGGTTGCCACACCTTGATCGTCGTTGCGGCGCTCTCCAGAGTGACGTACTCCTGCATGTCCCTGCCCGGAGGTGAGCGACATGGTCGCCCCCGAAGAGCCTGAAAAGTCTGACGGAGCCCAGCTCCAGTACGACCGTCTTGACTACACCCCGCTCCCCAAAAGCGTCACCCTCGCCCGCCGTCGCGCCCACCGCCTCCTCACCGACTGGGGTCACCCCGAACTCGCCGCAGACACAGCCCTGTTGGTGTCCGAGCTGGGCGGTAACGCCGTACTGCACGGGTGCCTGCGCGACCGGCTTTTCCGGATGGAACTCACCCTCACCGAGCTAGCCGTACACGTCTCCGTCTCCGACCCGAAGGGCGAGGTGCAGCCGAGCCTTCGAGAGGCGGCCGCGGACGACATGTTCGGGCGCGGGCTGCTGATCGTCAGGGAGATCGCCGACCGGTGAGGCGTGTCTGAGCTGAAGGTCGGCAAGTCCGTATGGTGCGGCTGGACGTAGTACGCCAGGCGGCCTCCACCCACTACCGTGAGCCCAGCGAATCCCGGCTCCATAGGAGGACGACGATGGCCGAACCGCTGAAGACCTTCGTCAATGGTGTCGAGGTCGAGGTGCCCAACAGCATCCCCGACATCCGCGCCGCTCTCCCGGAAGGGCGGCGCGAGGAGTTCGACCGCGCTATGAACGAGGCCGGCGTGCATGACATCCACGCCGTCATGCGGCACTGGATGCTGGAGGCCGTGCCCGACTCGGAGGCCGACGCGCTGCTGGCGCGGCTCGCCGCGGATGAGGCCGAGAGGCGGGGCGTCGCTTGAGCTACCGCATCAGCTACGCGCCGCCCGCCGACGACACCCTGGCCAAGATGCGGAATGCCGAAGCGTTCAGGGATGCCATGGGGCGGACCATCGGCCGAGATCCGTACGGCCACGGATCGACCGCCGTCAGGGGCGAGCGAGACCGGCGGGAGGCGACCGTCCTCGGTGCCATCGTTCTCTACTACGTCTCGGGATCCGTGCTGACCGTGACCGTGGTCAGGCTCGTTCCCGGGCTGTGAGCGAGGGTCTCGGCTCCGAGGAGATCGGCGTGCGGCGGCGGTGGAGCGGATGCGGCGGATGGTTGCTGAGGGGGAGATTGACTTCTCGGTCATCGAGGTCAGCAAGGTCATGGAGGACGCCGGGACGGACGCCCGTGTGACGCCCGCGTTTCCCGACGTACGGCCGTCGCCCCGGACGTAAGCCGAGGCCACCGTACGTGTGAGGAGTGAGAATCGTTCTGCGAAGGTCTGGAAAGGAGATCGATCATGGCCATGGCCGACTGGCTCACCGTCCTGACCACGACGGACGCCCCGGAGAAGGCGGACGCGCTCGCGCGGGGCGCGGTCGCGGCGCGTGTCGCCGCGTGCGCGCAGATCTCCGGGCCAGTGACGTCCGTCTACCGCTGGAAGGGGCAGATCGAGACCGCGTCCGAGTGGCAGGTGCTCTTCAAGACCACGGAGACGCGGTACGCGGAGCTGGAGGCGTATCTGCGCGAGGCGCACGACTATGACACGCCGGAGATCATCGCCACGCCGGTGGTGCGGGGGAGTGCGGCGTATCTGGAGTGGCTGGAGCAGGAGACGGCGGGGTGAGCCGTCTGCCCTTCTTCGTGTACGGAACGCTGCGGCCCGGCGAGCCCAACCACGACCTCTTCCTCCTCGGCCGCACCGTTTCCGAGGTGTCGGGACGGCTGCCGGGGGCGGTGCTGTACGAGGGGCCCGGCTATCCGTACGCCGTGGAGGAAGCAGGGGGTGTGGTGTGCGGCGAGCTGATCACTCCCTTGCCTGAGCGGTACGGCCAACTCCTGCTCGCCCTCGATCGGTTGGAGGACTACGCGCCGGGGGATCCAGGCAACCTGTACGAGCGCGTGGCTCGGGACGTGGCGCTCGGAGACGGTACGAGTGTCCAGGCCTGGGTGTACGTGGCTGCGCCTGCGGTGGCGGCTCGACTGCGGGCGCGCGGCAAGCTCATCGAGGGTGGGGACTGGCGGGGGTGGGGTTGTTGAAGGGGTGGGCGCGGGGC
>NZ_BAAGPS010000030.1:0-65907 GCF_054783935.1 Streptomyces pseudoechinosporeus | reverse complement strand
CGGCGGAGGCCGGCTGCGACCCGCGCCGCGCCCTCGCACTCCTCGGCCTCGGATGATCACGAAACGGGCGTCACGCGACTACGCCGAAGCCCTGCGGGCTGGCAGCGCGTGAGCTCGCCTCTCGGGTCGGCTGGCATGAAAGCAAGTGCAGCCGCACCATGAGCTGCAGTGTCCTGCGGCCTCTCGGTGCGGCTGGTCCACGCCTCGCAGAAGGGTTCAGACCATGACCCGCTACCTTGCCGGCCCCATATCGCGGGGGGCAGCAGTTTCGATGAGCTGCTGCAGGTCCAGGACGAGCATGAGTGAGTACCTGCCCAAGGAAGCGAGACGCCCAAAGATTTCTCGGGCCAGGGCTTCCTGGCGGGCAAGGTCGGAACCGAAATCCCGGATGGTGAAGAGCGATTCGTATCGCTCGAAAGGGATTCCGTAATCTTCTTCGTACTCGTGTGAGAGCTCCACTTCTACGGCAGCCTGTCCCAGGTTGGCGGCGTAGTCGATGTATTCGGAGTTGATGGGAGTGAGTTGGACACCGCAGGCGAAGGAGATGTCAGCCAACAACTGCTCCCGGGGGGTTCCGGGATGAATGAAGATGTAGTGGTATTGACTCATGTGACACCTCTAAGGCCAGCGGATGATGTAATCATCACCGATGATTCTGATGGATTTCATGCGGTCCGGCGGGTTGTTGCGAAGGAACTTGACCAATCCCTCCTGCGCGCCGCTCTCTCCGAGGCCGCTGCCTCGTGCATCGACCACGGCATTCTGCGCTTGCTTCTTTGCCGTGTTGAGAGTGTTCTTGACCGAGTTCGGCGAAGCGTCGGGTTGCAGGGTCTTGAATTCTGTGGGCACCCCGTCCACGAGTGAATCCGGCGTCTTCTGCCCCTCAGTCGTCGACTCCCTGAGTGCTTTCACGTTCTTGCCCTCCGATTGAAGGTGTTCAGCTATCCTCCGCTCCTTTGGGCTGAACGACTTCTCGGACTCATCGATAGAGCCACGCCCCTTTTGCGGCGAACCCTCCACTTTGCGTGGCTGAGACGAGTTCCCGCCCTCTCCGCCGCCTTGGGAGCCTTGCACCATGAGGGCGATGCCTGCCGTGCCCAGGGCGGCAGCCTGGGCCGCTTGTACGGTGGCCGCTCCCGCGAGGACGCCGCCTCCGGCAAGTGCGAGGCCGCCGGGCGGGAACAACATGATCAGGGCTGCGAGAGCCAGGATCGTGAGCGCGATGCCCGCATACAGTTCGAGGTTCTCCAGTGCGGCGAGGAGCATCGCCAGAGAGTCGGTGGCCTCGTCGTCGAGGGGGGTACCGCGGTAGTGGCTGATGAGCAGCAGGCTGATGGTGAGCGAGGCGCCGAGTGCGGTGACGACGCGTAGCCGCAGAACGGTTTGGGGTTCGGCCAAGGGTTGCTCGGCGGTGGTGCGCCATGCGCGCAGCAGGAGTACGAGCTGGAAGAGGGTCCAGGCCAGCGCGGCGATGCCGAACCACATCAGGAGGCGAGGGCCGTTGCCGGTGGTGAAGCGCTCCTGGAGGTCCTTGGTCGCGGTGAACGAGCCGAGGCCCAGAAAGATCAAGGACGGCAGCATCAACAGGAGAGAAATCAGCAGGAACGGCCAGCGGCGGCGCCAAGGGTGCCTGGAGCGGGCAGCCTTGAAGTGAGCGCGTATTCGGCCTGCGTTCCAGGCGCTCTCGTGGCTGGCGGCGTCCATGCGACCCGCGGTGTCCATGACCGCCTGGTGGAGGGCCTCGAGCCGTTCCGGGCGGGTGCGTCCGGCGGCGTAGAGGAGAGCTCTGCGCAGGCGGGCGAAGCGGAGCGCGATCAGTGCCGTCCAGGGCACGCACCACATGCCGAACCCTGTCAGTGCCGTCATGCCCGTGGCACCGGCTCGCTCGGCGTCCAGGAGCACTCCGGGCATGGCCTGCTTGCTGCGCCGCAGTTGGCGGTAGTCGACGGCCATGGCGATGACCAGGCAGATCAGTGGCGCGTAGCCCACCATGTCGTCGGCCGTCCCGAGCAGGGAGTCTGCCCAGTCGGACGGGTGACGGTCACGTTGTCCGTTGTAGTTGACCAGCGCGTGGTGGCCGATCGCGTAGGTGATGGGCAGGAGGCCCAACAGGCGGCGCCAGCTCTTACCTCGCATCAGCAGCCCGGCACCCAGCGCGCCGACGGCACCCCAGGCGAGGTGGAGGCTGGTGCCCAGACTGGCCTGGGTGAAGCTCAGGTCCAGACTGCCCAGCGAGGCCGGGAGCCATGTGGTCAACACCGTTGACCAGTCGGGGATATACGTGGCTCCACCCAGGCCGATGCCGCCGGAGAGCATCCATCCGCCGTCCGGCAGCGAGGTCGCTCGCTGGGCATCCAGGAGGTGGGAGAGCATCACCTCGAACAGTCCCAGTCCGGCGCCTGTCGCTGCTCCGAGGACGACGTAGTCGGCAAGACCCAACTGGTAGCGGATCTTGAGGCTCAGTCCGGCCAGCAACAGCGGGGCCAACTTGGCAAGTTCCTCGACGACCGGCACCAAGGTGTAGGCGCCCTGTCCCATCGCCTCGCGCAGTGGCTGTCCGGCGTGTGACACGGCGGCGTGGGCGTATCCGAGTTCAATGAGAGCGGCGACCACTCCGCTGCCGTACGCGCCGACCGCGACGGTCAGCAGCAGTGTCGACAGTCGTAGTGACCGCACCGGCGAGGCCAGCACCGCAAGCTGCAACACCCCGTACAAAGCAGCGGCAACCATGACTAACGACACACAAGCCCCCGCTGGTCAGGCGTAATCGACAGAACGCATGAGGTTAGGGGGATCAACAAGGCAGGAGCAAGAGCCCATCGGCCCGAGTTCACTCACGCCTAAAAAGTCGTCCAGCCACCGCTCAGTTCTGTCGCGCCCCTCGGTCTACATCTACGAAAGGCACCAACCCCCGTACAACAAACAGGAGCCAGAGCCATGACCGTGACCACGCCCCAGACCCAGACCATCGCCCAGTCCCCCTCCTCGACCCTGTCCCTCGCCACGCGCCCCGTATGGCTGGTCGGTGTCCTGGCCACCCTCACTGGTGCCGTCGTGACCGAGGTGTTCGCGCTGATCGCCCGCGGCGTCGGCGTACCGATGGACGCGGCCAGTCCCGGGGCCAAGGAGGCCGCGGAGATTCCGGTGGGCGGCTTTGCCGGAGGCGTGGTGTTCTGGTCGATCGCCGGGATCGTTCTCGCGGTGGTTCTCGCCCGCTGGGCCAAGCGGCCCGCCCGTACCTTCGTGGTGATCACCGTCGCACTCACCGCGCTTTCCATGGCTGGCCCGGCCGCCGCCCCGCACACTGCCACGTCCACCCAGATCGTCCTGGCCGTGTCCCACGTGGTCGCCGCCGCCGTGATCATTCCCGTACTGGCCCGGCGACTCGCCCAGCACCGCCGGTGACGAAGCGGGTACCCCCACCCACCCGTAGTCGCACCCTCGGTATCAGCCGAGGGTGCGACTACGGGTGGGTGGGGGTAGAGGCCCACATGGACGCGGTCAATCAGCGTCTCTGGAACTCTTGAGGATCCTGGGTCAGCGCGTGGCCCCGAGGGGTGGAAGCGGTGACGAGCACGGACTGATCCGGGCCGATCCTGGGGCAGAGCCCGCATGCGGCGTCACTGGCTGTGACGCATCGCCGGCATCTGGACTGTGTCCGACCCGCTCGGGCCGGACACACCCTGGGATTGCCGCCCCACCGGACGCTGGACCGGTCACCACGGCAGAACCGCAGCGCCGGTGGCGGGGACCGCGCGCATTTCGAGCACGCGGCGGGTACGTCAGGTACAACGACAGGCGGCTCATGAGGTTACGACCAGATCATCACTCAGCATCATCGAGCTTCCTGAAGCCAATTACCGCACTGTTGATCAGCCTTCGGCTGACCGGCGACCGGCCTTCAGGATCTGCTCGACGTTGAGGATGACTTCGGCGCCGACTTCCTCCGGCAGGGTGACGACCTCGCCGGGGGAGTGCGGGCGGTGGTTCTCGTACTCGTCCCCGGCGGGCTCGGTCAGCACGTGAAGGCGCTGGTGCTTGCGGTCGACGATCACGTAGACCGGGACCTTCGCGCTTGCGTAGGCCTTCACCTTGTCGCGCAGGTCGGTTCGGTAGTTACTGGAGGTGACCTCCAGGACCAGGCGGAAGCAGACGGGGTCGTAACAGTTGTTCTCGACGTAATGGTCCTGGAAGTCGGCGTCCACCAGAGAGAGATCGGGGATCGCGTAGTCCTCGGTACCGGTCGGCAGCCACAGGCCGATTCCCTGTACCACCCTCGACTCCGTCCCGTGGAGACCGGCGGTCAGGAAGGGCAACATGAGATCGGTCAGGGCTACGGCGTGCGGGCCGTCCGGTGGCGGGCTCACGAGGATCTGGCCTCCGATGATCTCGACGCGGTAGCCCGGATTGCGGTCCATGAGCCGGTTGGCCTCCGCGGTCAGAGGGCGGTGCTCATGGGGCCGCTCGACGGATGCTGCGGACATCACGTGCCTCCCGTGGGCTGGTGTCGAGAGCATCATCGTAGGCAGGCCGCAGACACTGCGTCCCGTTCCGGTCCCCAGCCCCGCCCCTTCCCGAAACTGGGGGCTGCGCCCCCAGGCCCCCCGCAAGGGGGTGGGGGTGACACGTCGTGTCGCGGCTGCGGGTGCGTCGTGGCTGGTCGCGCAGTTCCCCGCGCCCCTGAAGGGGCGCTCCCGGAGCCGCCCGCCCTCATGCTCACCAGCCACCACGTGCCCGCAGCCTGCCACCGGCGGGAGGGGCCGTGGGCCGGTGCGTCGTATGCCCGTCGCGTAGGTTCGGTCTCAGGAAACCCGCACCCTGTACCAGCAAAGGGCCGTACGCCCGGCCTGCGACGGGCTGACGCACCGGCCCACGGCCCCGCACCCACCCACCGGACCCCAAGGGGCGCGGGGAACGGCGCGACCAGCCACCCACAAACCCGCAGCTTACGAACAATCGGCGGAAGCAACCCGGACCAACAGCGCCCCCGGAGCCACCGGCAACACCACCCGCAGCGCCCCCGCCTCCCCATCCCACTCCGCCGTACCGGCCGACGCCGCCGGATGCAGGACGTCTACCAGCACGCCGTCGCGCCCAGCCAAGTGCGGCAAAGCCAACGCCCGTTCGGCGACCTCGCCACCCCGACGCCACACCGACAGATACGTCACCCCCGCCCCCGGCACCCGCACCCCCAACGCCACCCACTCATCCGTCCACCCCGGCAACCCGAGCGGCCAGAACGGCACCCCCGCCCGCAGATCACCCCGGATCGACTTGTACGTCGCCACAGCGTCCCGTACCAGCGACAGCTGCCCCGCCGACATCCGATCAAGATGCCCGGACAGATGAACCCGCCCCAGCAACGCCGTACCCAGCGTGAAGTTGATCTCGGCATCCGAGAACTCGGCCTGCGGATACGCCCACACCGCCCCCTGCTCCGGCGGCACAGCCGTCGGCGCCGCGGCAGCGATCGGGGGATAGCGGAGCGGATCCTGCTGGTCGGACGTGGACTGCACCTGAGCGACGGCCAGGGAAGCGCCGTCCATGCGCATGCCGCCGGACCCGCAGTTCTCGATCACCAGCGAGGGGTGGCGGTCCAGGACCGACGACAGCCAGGACAGCCATGCCCGCGTATGCGAGAGCAACCCCGGTACGGACGTGGTGATGTTGTAGTCCAGCTTCAGATAGCCCACACCCCACTCACCCACGATCCGGTCCACCGCCTCGTCGAGGTGGGCCCGAGCCGCCGGATGCGTCAGGTCCAGCTGGTGGCGGCCCTGTTCGGTGACCCGGATACCGCCCTCGTGGCGCAGGAAGGCGGCATCCGGCAGCTCGCGCGCGACGGTGCTGCGGACGCCCACGACCTCCGGCTCCAGCCACAGCCCCGGCACCATCCCGCGTGAGCGGATACGGTCGAGCACCGCCCCGAGCCCTCCGCCAGGGAAGCGCCCGGAGGACGGCAGCCAGGCGCCGACGCTGTCCCACCAGCCCGCCGCGTCGTCGTCGTACCAGCCGGTGTCGATACAGAAGTACTCCGCCCCGGCTGAGGCCGCCGCGTCGATCAGCGGCAGGAGCTTCTCGGTGGTCGGGTCGCCCATCAACGTGTTCATGTAGTCGTTGAAGATGACGGGGAGCCGTTCGTGGTCGGGGTGCGGGCGGCGGACGAGACGGCGGTACGTCGTCAGCGCGGCCAGCGCTCCGTCGAAGCAGGTGCCGAGGGCCAGCGCCGCCCACTCGCTGCCGAACTCCCCGCCCGGCTCCAGGACTTCACGCCAGCCGTGCTCGTCCGAGGTCGGCCCGCCGAGCGTCAGATACGTGTGCCCGCCGGCTTCCCCCGCCTCCCAGGACCAGCTCGCCGCGGACTCGATCTGCCACAGCCAACTGCGTTCGTCCGTACGGTGGTTGAGAGCGCCCATCGCCAGGTGTCCGTCGGTGGGCCAGCTGCCCCGCCCGGCGAGGCGCGCCGCGGCCCGGCTGTCGTGCTCGTGGACATCCCGGCCGATGTCGGGCACGGACGCCCTCAGCGGCTCGGCGTACCAACGGCATTCGGCGAGCCAGTCGTTGCGCGCGCGGAACACGAGCAGGTCGTCGGGGGAGGGCAGGGCGCCCAGCAGCAGACTGCTGACCGAGCGCACGGTCACCGGCGCGGAGCCGTCGTTGCGGAGCCGTACCCGGGAGCGCAGCACCGGCACCCCGTCGGGCGAGGCGTACTCGGCGATGACCACCAACTCGCTTGCCGGATCGTGGAGTTCGATGGTCAGGCGGTGCCAGCCGTCGTCGTACGTGGCGTCGTGCGCCCGGTACTTCAGCCGCGGCCCGAGCGCCGTCCCCGTGAACCGCGGCCCCGAGAACCCCGTGCCCTCACCGGCCAGCACCAGGTCGACCAGCGGCAACGCGGCACGGACCTCGGCATCCTCATTCTTCGGCTCCGGATCGCCCGGCCGCCCCACCCGGAGCAGCCGAGGCGAATCCCCGCCGACACCGGCGGCCCAAGCGGCCCCGCTGGGCCCGCCGGTCTCATCTGCCCCGCCGACCCCGCCGAAATCGAAGTCGACAGCGAGCTCCGAATGCCCCCAGCGATAGTGCCGTACGCCGTTGCCGTGGTCCTGCGTCACCCAATCCCCCCGCGATAGCCCTGATGACTCATGCCCTGATGCCGTGATCCCAAAGTCAACAAGTCAACCGTTACCCCTGCCACCGGGCCCCGAACTCTCCCGCACGATCAACTCCGGCTCCGCACAGGGCTCCTGCCCCGGAGCCGACGGATCCAGCAGACGATGCAGCAAGCCGAAGCACGTACGCCCGAGCCCCTCGAAGTCCAGCCGCACCGTGGTCAACGCCGGAGCGAGATACGCGGACGCGGGCGTGTCGTCGAAGCCCACGACACTCAGCTCGTCCGGCACCCGGCGCCCCGCCTCCCGCGCCGCCCGCAGCATCCCGAGCGCCAGGTCGTCGTTGCCGCACAGTACGGCGGTGGCGTCGGGGTGGCGTTCCAGCAGCGCCCGCGCCGCCAGGTGACCGGAGCGCGGCGTCCAGCCGCCCTCGACCGGCGCGGGGGCGTCAACTCCCGCTTCCTGCAAGGCGTCCAGCCAGCCCTCCGTCCGCTGTGCGGTGTGTGCCGTGGACGACGGGAGCGCGAGGCAGTGCACGGTCGGATGGCCGAGGCCGAGCAGATGGCGGGTGGCGCGGGTGGCGGCGAGGCGGTCGTCGAGCCATACGTGCCGGGGGTCCGGGTCGTCGCCCGGTGGCCGCTCGACCAGCGCCGTCACCGGTACGTCCGTGGGCAGCAGCTCCAGCGCCCGGACGCCCGCTGCGTCGAAGGCGATCACGATCACGGGCTCGCCCGGGCGTACCAGCCGGGCCCGCAACTCCTCGGCGTCCAGGGCCGCGTGCCGGTCGAGCACGCTGATCGAGACCGCGAACCCCGCCGTGCGCGCGGCCTCCTCGATGCCGCGCAGCGCCGCCGCGTTGCCGTACAGGGAGGTGTCGGAGGTGAGCACGGTCAGCGAGCGGACCGCCTTGCCGGCGAGTTCGCGCGCGGCCCGGTTGGGCCGGTAGCCGAGTTCGCCTATCGCGGTCTGCACCCGTCGGCGGGTGGCTTCGGCGACGCGTTCGTTGCCGTTGATGACGCGCGAGACGGTCTGGTGGGAGACGCCGGCCGCGCGGGCGACGTCCCGGATGGTCGGCTCCTGCAGGCTCCTCATGTGAGCGGTCACTCCGTGAATTCAATGCTGCAACAGGTGTTGACAGATGTTACCGGGGCGGGAGAATCATGCGCTGATGTGACCGTTCACACAAGAGTCCAGGAGCCGGTGAATGACTCAGAGAACGCGCACCAGACGAACACGCACCAGACGATGGACCACAGCGGTCCTCACGCTCGCACTGATGGGAGGGGCCATATCCGCGGCCCAGATGTCCACGGCCCAAGGAGCGGAACGCGCGGCGGCGGCCCGCCTCTCCGTCGACCTCGCCGCCTCCGAGGGGCCGGTGATGCGCGGCGCGAACGGCGCGCTGTACGGGCTCAGTGACGACGGCGTACCCAGCGATGCCGCACTGGAGCCCCTGAAGATCACCAGCATCTCGCAGAAGCCGGAGGGCGGTGCCCAGCACCCCAACGGCGACGCGATCACCGTCTCCAAGTCGTTCTTCCGCAACGGCGGCGGCGAGATCAACGTGATGATGCAGGACGTCTACGCCAAGTGGCCGTACGAGGACCTCGGCATCGACGACTACCTCCCCAAGGTCGACAAGATCGTCAAGGAGGTGTCGGCCGCCCCGAACAGCGACCGCTTCGTCTACATCCCGTTCAACGAGCCCGACCAGATCTGGTACAACCTCGGCGTCTCCGATCAGGCGACGTACGAGAAGAACCGCGACCGGTTCTTCCAGGACTGGAAGACGGTGTACCAGCGAATCCGCGCGATCGACCCCGACGCCAGGATCGCCGGCCCGAACGAAGCCGCGTACCACACCCGCCTGCTGACCGACTTCCTCACCTTCGCCAAGCGGGAGAACGTCCTGCCCCAGATCATGACCTGGCACGAGCTCGGCTCCGGCTCGCTGCGGGACTTCCAGGGGCACTACGACAACTACCGTTCGATCGAGCGCGGGCTGGGCATCGCACCACTGAAGATCAACATCGATGAGTACGCCAACCGCCGCGATCTGTCCGTGCCGGGGCAGCTCGTGCAGTGGGTGTCGATGTTCGAGCGGAACAAGGTGTACGCCAACCAGGCCTACTGGGACGCCGCCGGCAACATGGACGGCAATGTCGTGCGTACGAACATCCCCAACGGCGGCTGGTGGCTCTTCCGCTGGTACGCGGGCCTGACCGGCAACACCGTCAAGGTGACCCCGCCGCAGGCCAACACCATCGACACGCTCCAGGGCCTCGCCTCGTACGACAAGACCCGCCGGCAGGCGCAGGTGGTGCTCGGCGGCGCGGCGGGCGACGCGGACGTCGTCGTCAAGAGCGTCGACCGCAAGGTCTTCGGGTCCTCGGTCACCGCGACCGTGGCGGAGGCGGCCTGGTCCGGGTACGAGGGCGCGCACCCGGCGCCTCAGGTGCTCAAGCGCGTGAAGCTGAACGTGGCCTCCGACGGCACGGTCACCGTCCCGCTCACCGGCATGCGGAAGATGTCGGCGTACCGCGTCGTCCTCACCCCGGCCGGCTCCGGCACGCCCGCCACGCCGTCCGTCCCCTGGTCGGCGTCGTACGAGGCGGAGGACGCGGCGATCACCGGCGGGCAGGTCTACACCCAGGGCACGGTGTCCAACGCCAACGGGTACGCCGCCTCCGGCACCAAGGACGTCGGCTCGCTCAACACCGCGTCCAGCAAGGTGGACTTCACGGTCTCGGTGCCGCGCACGGGGACGTACGACCTGGGGATCCTGTACGGCAACCAGAGCGGGACGCCCGCCACGCAGAAGCTCCTGGTGGACGGCGCCGCCGCCACGACAGTGACGTACCCCTCGACGGAGAACTGGACGTACCGGGGCCTGAAGACGGTCCCCGTCTCCCTCACGGCGGGCAGCCACACGCTGACGCTGGCCAAGGACAGCACGGAGGTGACGCTGGACCGCGTCGACCTGACGGCGAGCACCACGCCTTTGGCGCAGTACGAGGCGACGCTCGCGGACGTGTCGGGCAAGCCGGCGTACGACTACGGGAGTTCGGCCGGCACCGGGACGGGAACCCTGCGGCTCGGCTCCGGCGACAAGGCGGTCTACGACGTGTACGCGCCGCGTGACGGCTACTACACGCTGACCTCGCGGGCCTCGGCGGCCGTGAAGCTGTCCCTGCACGGGCAGACGGTGACGGCACCGCCCGGCAAGGCGCTCCGGCTGTACCTGGTCGCGGGCAACAACCGTGTGACGGCGACCGGTTCGGGCGTCGGACTGCGCTCGCTGGACGTGTCGGGGGCGGGCTCGTCCTCGGGGACGCTCGCGTACGAGGGCGCCGACGCGACCCTGGCCGGGGGAGCACGGCTGGAGTCCTCGGCCTACGCCTCGGCGGGCTCGTACATCGGCTGGCTCGGCAACTCGGCCGCCAGTACGGCCCAGTTCAAGGTCGACGCACCCAAGGCGGGCCGCTACATGCTGGTCGTCTCGTACGCCAACAACGACCGCCGCGACAACGGCCACTCGTACAACACCGACATCGTGTCCCGCACGGCGGACATCACGGTCGGCGGCACGACCCGGAAGGTGACCTTCAAGAACACCTGGGGCTGGAACGACTACTGGACGCTCGGCGTCCCGGTCGATCTGACGAAGGGCATGAACACGGTCACGTTCGCCAACGCGTCGGCTTGGGCGCCGAACATCGACAAGGTGGAACTGTCGCCGGTACTGGGCTAGTTGGTGCGGTACCCGCGCCCCTAAGGAGGCCGCAGGCCTCTTAGGGGCGCGGGGAACTGCGCGACCAGCCACGATGCACCCGCAGCTTTAAACCGCCCCTTCCGCGGAGCGGTCGGCCCGCTCCACGCGTACCGCGCACGCCTTGAACTCCGGCATGCGGGAGGTCGGGTCGAGGGCCGGGTTGGTCAGTGTGTTGGCCCGGCCCTCGCCCGGCCAGTGGAAGGGCATGAAGACGGTGTCGGGGCGGATGGAGGTGGTGATCCGCGCGGGTGCGGTCGCGCGTCCGCGCCGGGAGACGACGGCCAGGGGGTCGCCCTCCTTGGCGCCGAGCCGCTCGGCGAGCCTCGGGTGCAGTTCCACGAAGGGGCCGGGGGCGGCGGCGTTCAGCTCGTCCACGCGACGCGTCTGGGCGCCGGACTGGTACTGGGCCACGACCCGCCCGGTGGTCAGCAGCACCGGGTACTCGGCGTCGGGCTCCTCGGCGAGCGGCCGATGGGTCACGGCGACGAACCGGGCACGGCCGTCGGGGGTGGCGAAACGGTCGAGGAAGAGGCGGGGGGTGCCGGGGTGGTCGCCCGACGCGGCGACGGCCGTGGCTTCGCCCGGCCGGGCGTCCGGCGCGGCGGCGGCCGGGGCCATTGGCTCGGCGTCGCCCGCAGGGTCGTCCGGCAGCACGTCGAGCGCGGAGTCCTCGCAGTCCTCCGAGCCCTCGGCGTTCTCCGCGGGGTCGGGTGCCGGGCACGGCCAGAAGACTCCGTTCTCCTCGATGAGCCGGCGGTACGTGATCCCTGAGTAGTCGGCGGGACCGCCCGCGCTCGCCCGGCGCAGCTCCTCGAAGATCTCCTCCGGGTCCGTGGGGAAGCCCTTCTCCACGCCCAGGCGGGCGGCCAGTTCGTGCATGACCTCCAGGTCGCTGCGTACGCCCTCTGGTGGAGTGATCGCCCGGCGGCGGAGCAGGACGCGGCCCTCCAGGTTCGTCAGCGTGCCCGTTTCCTCCGCCCACTGGGTGACGGGGAGGACCACGTCCGCCAGGGCCGCCGTCTCGGAGAGGACCACGTCCGCAACCGCCAGGAAGTCCAGCGACTTGATGCGGTCCTCGATGTGGGCGGCGCGCGGGGCCGACACCACGGGGTTCGAGGCCATCAGCAGCAGTGCGCGGATGTCCGTACCGAGGGCGTCAAGGAGCTCGTACGCGCTGCGGCCCGGGCCCGGCAGTGAGTCCGGGTCCACGCCCCAGACCTCGGCCACGTGGCGGCGGGCCGCGGGGTCGTCGAGCTTGCGGTAGCCGGGCAACTGGTCGGCCTTCTGGCCGTGTTCACGGCCGCCCTGCCCGTTGCCCTGCCCGGTCAGACAGCCGTAGCCGGACAGCGGACGCCCGGCGCGGCCCGTCGCCAGGCACAGGTTGATCCACGCGCCCACCGTGTCCGTACCCTTCGACTGCTGCTCGGGCCCGCGCGCGGTGAGCACCATCGCGGACTCCGGCTCGCAGAACAGCCGTACCGTCTCCCGGAGTTGGGGCACGGACACGCCCGTGATCCGCTCCACCAACTCCGGCCAGTGCGCCATCGCCGCGGCCCGCGCCTCCTCCCAGCCGCTCGTACGCTCCTGGATGTACGCCTCGTCCGTCCGCCCCTCCGCCACGACCAGGTGCAGCAGGCCGAGCGCCAGGGCGAGATCCGTACCGGGGCGGGGGGCGAGGTGCAGGTCCGCCTGCTCGGCGGTGCGGGTGCGGCGCGGGTCGATGACGATCAGCTTGCCGCCGTTCGCCTTGAGCTCGGTGAGATAGCGCAGCGCGGGCGGCATCGTCTCGGCGAGGTTCGAGCCTACGAGGATGACGCAGCCGGTCTTCGGGATGTCCTCCAGCGGGAACGGCAGCCCCCGGTCCAGGCCGAAGGCCTTGATCCCGCCGGCCGCCGCGGACGACATGCAGAAGCGTCCGTTGTAGTCGATCTGCGAGGTGCCGAGCACGACGCGGGCGAACTTCCCGAGCGTGTACGCCTTCTCGTTGGTCAGCCCGCCGCCGCCGAAGACCCCGCACGCGTCCGGGCCATGCTCCGTACGCGTGCGGGACAGCGCGTCGGCGATCCGGCCGAGCGCTTCTTCCCAGGTGGCGGGCTCCAGGACACCGTCGTTCCGGACGAGCGGGGACGTCAGGCGGATGTTCGATGCCAGCACCGCGGGCGCGGTACGGCCCTTGCCGCACAGCGCGCCGCGGTTCACCGGGAAGTCCGGCCGCTCGACCACCGCGACGCCCCCGTCCTGCTCGGGCGTGAGATTCATTCCGCACTGCAGGGCGCAGTACGGGCAGTGGGTGGGCGTCACGGAGGTCTGCATACCGTCCAGCGTGCGTCGGACGTGTTACGCACCGCAACGCGTCCCGTTACACGGCAGGCACGGGGACCTCCCCGCGGGGGCTCCGGCGGCGTGAGGGGCCGGAAGCGCCGCGCGTGAGGTTCCTGTCGTCTTCCTGTACGGAAGCTGTCGATGTGCTGTCAGTCCAGTCATGTGACTGGTTTTGCCAGTGACGCGGACCACATTGAACGTTAAAGCTATGGGGGCCGCTACCGCGCACAGGCGGGGCGGCGCTGCACCTCCGCACGGTGTTCGACATTTCGACGCAAAGTAAGCGTTCAGTCGCCCGAGGCATCTTTTCCCCACACAGCCAGGAGGTCTGTGAAGCATGCCCCTGAGCCATCTGTCCCCCCAAGACAGGGCCCTGTTCTGGCAGTTCGGCCAAGGTCCAGCAGTCCCTGTCCCCGACCCCCTCGTCCACCACGCCGTCGAACGGCGGGCCGCCACCACGCCGGGCGCCGTCGCCGCCGAGCACCAGGGCGCGACGATCACATATGGCGAGCTGAACCGGCGTGCCGACCGGCTCGCGGCCAGACTCGTACGGGAGGGCGTACGGCCCGGCGATCACGTCGGCCTCTTCGTACGCCGCTCCATCCCGATGCTCGTCGGGCTGCTCGGCACGCTGAAGGCCGGTGCCGCGTACGTCCCGCAGGACATCGGCCTCACCCCCACCGCCCAGTTACGGCACGTCATCCGTACCGCCGGAACGCGGGTCGTCCTCACTCAGTCGGAGCACACGCTGCGGGTGCCTCTGCCTGAATCCGGACACCGGCTGATCACGCTGGACGACGATGACCTTCCCCTGGAAGGGCCGCTCCGGCTCGAGCGGCCCGTACGCCCCGACGACGGGTGCTACGTCCTGTTCACCTCCGGCACGACCGGCAAGCCCAACGGCGTGAAGGTCACCCACCGCAACGTCGCGAACATCCTCCTCACCGAGCCCGGCGACCTCGGCATCCGTCCCGGCGACCGGGTCGCCCAGCTCCTCAACATCGCCTTCGACATGGCCGCCTGGGAGATCCTCGGCTGCCTCGCCCACGGCGGCACGCTCGTCGTCCGCGGCAAGGACGTCGCGGCGGCGGCCCGTACGGCCGACGTGCTGATCGCGACGCCGACGGTGCTGTCCGGCATCGACCCGGCGGGCTGCCCCCATGTCCGGACGGTGGCGGTCGCGGGGGAGCCGTGCCCGCGACCGCTCGCGGACGCCTGGGCCCGGCGGTCCGCGTTCCACAACTCCTGCGGGCCCACGGAGACGACGATCGTCAACACGATGCGCCGCCACTCCGTGGACGACCCGCTGCTCACGATCGGCCGCCCCACCCCCAACAACACGGTGTACGTCCTCGACGAGCACCGGCGTGCGCTGCCCATCGGGGAGGTCGGCGAGATGTGGGCCGGCGGCGACTGTGTCTCGGCGGGCTACCTGAACAACGAGGCGCTGAACGCCGAGCGGTACGCCCCCGACCTCTTCCTCGGCGGCGGACGCCGGATGTTCCGTACCCGCGACCTCGGCCGCTGGACGCCCGACGGCGAACTCGAGCACCTCGGCCGTACCGACGACCAGGTCAAGGTCCGCGGCTTCCGTGTCGAACTCGACTCCGTCTCCTCGGTGCTGGAGTCGGTGGCGGGCTGCTCCCGCGCCGTCACGCTCAAGCGGGACGCCCGCAGCCTGGTCTCCTTCGTCTGCCCGGCAGACGTCGACCCGGACACGGCCCGGCGCGCGGTGGCCGACGCGCTGCCGTACTACTGCGTGCCGGCCACGGTCCTCCCGGTGGCCGCGCTGCCGGAGACGGACCGGGGCAAGGTCGACCGGTCGGCGCTGCTGCGGCTGGCGGCGGAGCGGGAGGCCGAGCGGGAGGCCGTGCAGGCGGCGACGGTTCGGGGCGAGGGGGCACCCCGGCTGCCTGTGTCGGCGGTGCGAGAGGGGGCGGCCTGATGACGTCGTCCGTTGAGACCTCGTCCGCTGAGACGTCGTCCGCTCCCGCAGACATCGCCGAACTCCCTCCACTCACCTCCGCACCCCGTCGCCTCCTCAAGCACCCCCGCCTGATGCACTACAACCGCCTGGCGGCCCTGGTGCTGTTCGCCAACCTCGCCTTTTTGGCGGCGAGTTGGACCCCGAGCGCCGAAACCATCGGCTACGCGTCCCTCGCGAACCTCGCGCTCGCCGTGGTCGTACGCCAGCAGTACGTCATCAACCTCTTCTTCCGGCTGGCGACCTGGGCGCCGACGAGCTGGCCGTTGAAGGTGCGGTGGACGCTCGGGAAGGTGTACCACTTCGGCGGACTGCACGTGGGCGGGGCGCTGGCGGGAGCGGTGTGGTTCCTCGCGGGGGCGGTCGTGGTGACCGTCGACGGCGCCAACGCGCCGCTCATCACGGTGAGTTGGGTACTTGTCGCACTGCTCGTCGGCATCGTCGCCACCGCCCTGCCGCCCTTCCGCTCCCGCTTCCACGACCACTTCGAGAAGATCCACCGCTTCGGCGGCTGGGCGGCGCTCGCACTGTTCTGGACGCACACGCTGCTGGGCGCCCAGGGCCCGGCCGCCTTCGGGGTGCTGGCCGTGGTCACCTTCAGCGTCGCCCTGCCCTGGCTGCGGCTGCGCAAGGTGAACGTACGGATCGAACGGCCGTCCTCGCACGTCGCGTTGGCCCGTTTCGACCACGGTGTGACCCCCTTCGCGGGCTCCTCCACCGCCATCAGCCGCAGCCCGCTCAAGGAGTGGCACTCCTTCGCCAACGTGCCCTCACCCGGCCTGCCCGGCTTCCGGCTGACCATCTCCCGCGCGGGCGACTGGACGGGCTCGTTCATCGACGACGCGCCGCCGAAGGTCTGGGTCAAGGGCATCACCACGGCCGGGGTCGCCAATATCGAGACCCTGTTCAGCAAGGTGATCTACGTCGCCACCGGCAGCGGTATCGGTCCCTGCCTGCCGCATCTGCTGGCCGCCGAGGTGCCCTCACGGCTCGTGTGGGCGACGCGCGATCCCCGCAGGACCTATGGCGACGAACTGGTCGACGAGATCCTCGCCGTCCAGCCGCACGCACTGGTCTGGGACACCTCGCAGCACGGCAAACCGGACATGGTGCGGCTCGCGTACACCGCGTACCGCGACTTCGGTGCCGAAGCCGTCATCTGCATCTCCAACAAGAAGCTGACCTGGCAGGTCGTGCACGGTCTCGAGCGGCGCGGGATTCCCGCGTACGGCGCGATCTGGGACTCGTAACCGACCATCCGGAGAAGGAGAGAGGGAGAGTCGATGAACACCCTCAAGATCGAACGCCATGACCGCGTCGTCACCGTACGACTCCACCGGCCCCACGTCCTGAACGCCCTCAGCAGCGAGCTGCTGGCCGAACTCCTCGACGCACTACGCCCGTTGGACCGTGACCCGGACGTCGGCTGCTTCGTCGTCACCGGTTCGGAGAAGGTCTTCGCGGCCGGTGCCGACATCAAGGAGATGGCCGGGAAGTCGGCCGTGGACATGGCCGCGGAGGACTACTTCGCGGCCTGGGAGGAGTTCGCCGGATTCCGTACGCCGAAGATCGCGGCCGTCAACGGCTATGCGCTGGGCGGCGGTTGCGAACTCGCGATGATGTGCGACCTGATCATCGCGGGCGAGTCGGCGGTATTCGGCCAGCCGGAGATCAAGCTCGGCGTGATCCCCGGTATCGGCGGCACCCAGCGGCTGACCCGCCTGGTCGGCCGCGCCAAGGCCCTGGACCTGATCCTCACGGGCCGCACGATGGACGCCCGCGAGGCGGAGACCTCGGGCCTCGTGTCGCGGGTCGTACCCGACGACCGCGTCCTCCCCGAGGCGACGGAAGCTGCCGAAGCCATCGCCTCCTACGGCCGCCCCGCCGTCACGGCGGCCCGTGAGTCGGTCGACCGCGCCCTGGAAACCGGCCTGCGCGACGGGCTCCTCTTCGAGCGGCGCGTGTTCCACGCTCTGTTCGCGACGGAGGATCAGAGGGAGGGGATGAGCGCGTTCCTGGAGAAGAGGGCGCCTGTTTTCAAGGGGCGCTGACAACGGCTGCGGACGGTTGAGCGTGGGCGGCGGGCGGGTTCTCCCGCTCCGCCGCCCCTGCTCTCACCGGAGAGTCCACGGGGCAGGGAACGTTCCCGGCCCTCCGGACGTTCTAGGCAGTGGTTGTAGTTGAAGTTTGCGAACGTGTGAGCGCCCGCGGAGTTCTGACAGCGGGCGCTTTGCCGTTTCGGGGGTTTTCTTCGACGGCGGACGACCAGCAGCCCGGGATCGCGCGAGCGCGCGCATTCCGCACTACTCGTCATCTCGACATCTCGAAGGAGACATCACATGGCTCAAGGAACCGTGAAGTGGTTCAACCCGGACAAGGGTTTCGGCTTCATCGCCCCAGATGACGGCGGCGCCGACCTCTTCGTTCACCACTCGGCGATCGACACGGGTGGTTTCCGCTCCCTGGAGGAGAACCAGCGGGTGGAGTTCACCGCCAGCCAGGGCCCCAAGGGAATGCAGGCCGACCAGGTTCGCGCGCTCTGAGGACACCCTCGCCGAAGCAGGCCCGCACGTGCGGGCCTGCCTCGCGCTGTTTCCATACGGGCTTCCCGCGTCCGGCACCCTGCCCCCGCGCCGGCGGAATCGGCCCGTCCATCCCGAAAGGAAAACCGTGACCACTGAAATCATCAACCGGGGCACAGATCCGGCGGCCCAGCACGCCGAGATGACAAAACCCCCGCCCAGCAGCCGGGGCAGTGACTACGCCGCGCTGTCCCGCGAGGTGAAGCAGCGTGGGCTGCTGAAGCGGCGCCCGGGCTACTACTCCGTCAAGATCGGGGCGAACCTGCTTCTGCTGGCCGCCGGTTGGACCGCGTTCGCCCTGATCGGATCGTCGTGGTGGCAGCTGCTGACCGCCGCCTTCCTCGCGGTGATGTTCACCCAGACCGGGTTCATCGGGCACGATGCCGGCCATCACCAGATCTCCGGCTCCAAGCGCGTCAACAACCTGCTGGGCCGCGTGCACGCCGACCTGCTGATCGGTCTCAGCTACGGCTGGTGGATCTCCAAGCACAACCGGCACCACTCCCACCCCAACCACGTCGACCGCGACCCGGACATCGCCGACGGCGCGATCGCCTTCACCGAGGACCAGGCCCGCGTCCGCAGCGGAGCGTACGCCTGGCTGGGCCGCCACCAGGCCTGGCTGTTCTTCCCGATGCTGCTCCTGGAAGGACTCGCCCTGCACGTCGCCGGGGTAAAGGCGATGCTCGACCGCAGCGGTACCCGTGACTCGCGGACGACCAAGATCGCCGAGGCGGGCCTGCTGACGGCGCACCTCGTCGGCTATCTCACCGCCGTGTTCTGGGTGCTGCCTCCCCTGCAGGCCGTGTGCTTCATCGCCGTGCACCAAGGGCTGTTCGGGCTGTACATGGGGTGCGCGTTCGCCCCCAACCACAAGGGCATGCCCATGTTCGCCAAGGACGACAAGATCGACTTCCTGCGCCGGCAGGTACTGACCTCACGCAACATCCGCGGCCGATGGCTCACCGACCTCGCGCTCGGCGGGCTGAACTACCAGATCGAACACCACCTGTTCCCCTCCATGCCGCGGCCCAGCCTGCGCCATGCCCAAGAACTCGTGCGCACGTTCTGTGCCCGGCACGACATCGCCTACCACGAGACCGGACTCATCGACTCCTACGCCCAAGTGCTGCGGCACCTCCACTCGGTCGGTGGCCCTCTGCGCCCCGAGCTGGAGTACTGATCACGACCTCGTCGTCGCCAGTGCCCGTGACACCCCCGGTTCCTTAGGCCCCAGGAACCGAGGATCGGGCTCGAACAGCGCCTCCGTTGCCGCCTTGCTCGCCGCGAAGAGCTCCCGGACGGTGCCGTAGTACCAGGTCGCGTTCTTCCGGTCGCCTTGTGCCGGGACGCCGTACGACGTGACGCCCGCCTCCTGGCACAGGGCGACCGCTCGGCGGATGTGGAAGCCCTGGCTGATGAGTACGGCCTCGTCGACGCCGAAGATCTTCTTGGCGCGGACGCAGGAGTCCCAGGTGTCGAAGCCGGCGTAGTCGCTGACGATGCGGCGGTCCGGGACGCCGCGTTCGGTGAGGTAGGTGCGCATGGTGTCCGGTTCGTCGTAGTCCTCGCGGCTGTTGTCGCCGGTGACCAGGACGACCTCGATACGGCCCGAGCGGTACAGCTCGGCCGCCGCGTCCAGGCGGTGGGCGAGGTACGGGGAGGGCTCCTCGCCGCGCAGTCCGGCTCCGAAGACCATCGCCACCTCGGTCCGCGGCACGTCCCGTGTGGTCCGCAGCCGGTCGTCCGCCGCCAGGAACAGCCACGTCGAGGGGAGCAGTGCCAGGACGCACCCGAGCATCACCGCCTGTACGGCCCGCCGCTGCCCGGTACGGGTGCGCGGCAGCCGCGGTCTCAGCAGGGGGAGGAGGCGCAGCAGCCGCGGTCGAAGCAGCCGCAGCCGACCCAGCTTCAGGTGGCGCATCCGGTATCCTCCCAGGTCAGTGGCCTCGTTGAAGGGAACGCGGGGAAGGGTGATCCGGTTCCCCTCCGGCTCCCGGACCACCTCACGACCTCCCGCCCCTCGCCGTGAACCCCCGGAAAACACCCGTCATTCCCGCGCAACGGGGCGGCAACGTCGTACCGTCACCATCAGTTCATGACGGCGTCGAACCCTCCTCGCGACGAGTCCACCACGCGCCCCGGTGGCCAGCACCTCCGGAGCGCTCACCTCGACAGTACGGCGCAACTCATGAACCGGATCACCAGCCAGCTCGGCAGTCAGCTCAGCCTTGTCTCGCCCGATGGGACGCGGCGCAGTGCGCCACCCGCGCTCGTCCTCGTGGGCCACGGCAGCCGTGACCCCCGGGCCCTGAGCACCATCCGTGCCCTCATCGAGAAGGTCCGCGAGCTGCGCCCCTCACTGCCCGTGCACCTTGGCCACATCGAGCTGAACGAGCCCCTGCTGCCCGACACGCTCGCCTCCCTCGGCACCGGTGACGCGGTCCTCGTACCGCTGCTGCTCAGCCGCGGCTACCACGTCAAGCAGGACATCCCCGAAGCGGCGGCCGAGGCACAGGCACGCACGCGCGTGGCCGCACCGCTCGGCCCGCACCCGCTGCTCGTGGAGACGCTGTACGAGCGGCTCGTCGAAGCCGGCTGGCGTGCGCCCCAGGGCGACGCGGAGCGCCGCGCGAGCGGGGTCGTGCTGGCCGCCGCCGGTTCCAGGGACCCCGACGCGGCCGTCGACACCCGCCGCACCGCGGGGCTCCTCGCCGAGCGACTCGGCGTCCCGGTCGTACCCGCGTACGCCTCCGCCGCCGCACCCACCGTCCCGCACGCCGTACGAGCACTCGCCGCCCGAGGCCGCCACCGCATCGCCGTAGCCTCGTACTTCACCGCCCCCGGCCGCTTCTCCACCGAGTGCGCCGAAGCGGCCCCCTGGATAGCCGCAGCCCCGCTGGGCGCCCACCCGGCGATGGCCCACCTGGTCCTGCACCGCTACGACCAGGCCGTCGCCGCCCCCGCAGCCGCCCCGGAGCGCCGACTGGCCTCGGCCTGAGGGTCTGCTACGGGCCGCCGCGGCACCCGTACTGGCGTCAGCCTGAATACTCCGGGCGACAGGAGCGCCCCTATAGGGGCGCGGGGCTGTGACAATGTGCGGCTCCGCCGCGTGGGCGCGACAAGCCACGTACGACCCGCACTCGCAAGCGATCAGAACCCGGCAGATGAGTAGGCGCCCCGCGCCCGGCAGCGCCCATTTGTCACTGCCGACGCTTAATGTCGAGACATGGAAGGCACCGCACCCGCCCAGCCGTACGAGAACCACCTCCCACCCTCCGGCTACGACCCGACGTCAGTCGACCGCTGGGCCGCCGAGCCCGACAAGCGCCCCGGCCGCACCGCCTTCCAGCGCGACCGCGCCCGCGTGCTGCACTCCGCCGCACTGCGCCGCCTCGCGGGCAAGACCCAGGTGGTCACGCCCGGCACCCTCCCCCACTCTCGGCTTCGCTCGAGCGGGGGGCCCCCCACCGAGGCCTGGGACGCCAGCCCCCGTACGCGACTGACCCACTCCCTGGAGTGCGCCCAGGTCGGCCGCGAGCTGGGCGCCGCCCTCGGCTGCGACCCGGACCTCGTCGAGGCGGCCTGCCTCTCGCACGACCTGGGCCACCCGCCCTTCGGGCACAACGGCGAACAGGCCCTGAACGAGTTCGCGCAGGACTGCGGCGGCTTCGAGGGCAACGCCCAGTCACTGCGACTGCTGACGCGCATCGAGCCCAAGCGCTTCGTAAGAACCCCAGACACAGGCGACCTCGTCAGCGTCGGCCTCAATCTCACCCGCGCGGCCCTCGACGCCGCCACCAAGTACCCCTGGCCGCGCGGCGCCCACCCCACCGACCCCGCCTCACCCAAGTTCGGGGTCTACGACGACGACCGGCCGGTCTTCGACTGGGTCCGCAAGGGCGCCCCCGACCACCGCACCTGCTTCGAGGCCCAGGTCATGGACTGGTCCGACGACGTGGCGTACTCCGTGCACGACGTCGAGGACGGACTGCACGCGGGCCATATCGACCCCGGCTGCCTGTACGCGAAGCCCGAGCGGCAGTCGGTCTTCGCGGTGGCGATCGGCCGGTACGTGCCCGCCGACACCGACCCCGCCGAGCTCGCCGAGGCCCTCGACCGACTCCTCGCCCAGGAGTGGTGGCCGCACGGCTACGACGGATCGGCCGTCGCGCAGGCCCGCCTGAAGGACGCCACGAGCCAGCTCATCGGCCGCTTCTGCCTGGCCGCGGAGGGCGCCACCCGGGCGACGTACGGCACGGGACGGCTCACGCGGTACGCCGCCGAGCTGGTCGTACCGAGGAGCGCCCGCCTGGAGTGCGCGGTCCTCAAGGCGGTCGCCGACCGGTATGTCATGCAACGCGCCGAGCAGGAGCGACTGCGCGCCGACCAGCGGATCGTGGTCGCCGAACTGGCCGAGGCGCTCACGGCCCGCGCGCCCGAAGGCCTGGACCCGCAGTTCCGCGCCCTGTTCGACGAGGCTCCGGACGACAGAGCCCGAAAACGAGTGCTCATCGACCAGATCGCCTCCCTGACGGACACCACGGCTCGCTCGCTGCACCTGCGGCTGACGGCCGGCTGAGGGGCAGACGGGCATACGAACGTGACCCTGAGTGGCCTGATCGGGCCACTCCCTCTTCCCGCACCACGCCGCGTGCGGGAGGCTCACATGTGGCGGCATATTTACGAGGAGGCATCAAGTGGTCGACGCGGATCAGACATTCGTCATCGTCGGAGGAGGGCTGGCCGGCGCGAAGGCGGCCGAGACGCTCCGTACGGAGGGCTTCACCGGCCGCGTGATACTGATCTGCGACGAGCGCGACCACCCGTACGAGCGCCCCCCGCTGTCCAAGGGCTATCTGCTCGGCAAGGAGGAGCGCGACAGCGTCTTCGTGCACGAGCCCGCCTGGTACGCGCGCAACGACATCGAGCTGCATCTCGGCCAGACCGTCGACGTGATCGACCCGGCCGCGAAGACGGTCCACTTCGGCGACGACGGCACGCTCGTGCGCTACGACAAGCTGCTGCTCGCGACCGGCGCCGAGCCCCGCCGCCTGGACATCCCGGGGACCGGCCTGGCCGGCGTCCACCATCTGCGCCGCCTCGCCCACGCCGAGCGCCTCAAGGGCGTCCTCGCCGCCCTCGGCCGCGACAACGGCCATCTCGTCATCGCGGGCGCCGGCTGGATCGGCTTGGAGGTCGCGGCGGCGGCCCGCGAGTACGGCGCCGAAGTCACGGTCGTCGAGCCCGAGCCGACTCCGCTGCACGCGGTCCTCGGCCCCGAGATCGGCCAGATGTTCACCGAGCTGCACGCCGAGCGCGGAGTCCGTTTCCATTTCGGCGCCCGGCTCACCGAGATCATCGGCGAGGACGGCATGGTCCTGGCGGCCCATACGGACGACGGCGAGGAGCACCCGGCGCACGACGTGCTCGCCGCGATCGGCGCCGCCCCGCGCACGGGCCTCGCCGAAGCCGCGGGCCTCACCCTGGTCGACCGCGCGCAGGGCGGCGGCATCGCGGTCGACGAACGGCTGCGCACCTCGGACCCCGACATCTTCGCGGCCGGCGACGTGGCCGCCTTCCACCACGCCCTCTTCGACACCCGGCTGCGCGTCGAGCACTGGGCCAACGCCCTCAACGGCGGCCCCGCGGCGGCCCGGTCGATGCTCGGCCGCGAGCTGACGTACGACAGGGTGCCTTATTTCTTCTCCGACCAGTACGACGTAGGGCTCGAGTACTCGGGCTGGGCGCCCCCCGGCTCGTACGACCAAGTGGTGATCCGGGGAGACGCGGGCAAGCGGCAGTTCATCGCCTTCTGGATGAAGGAGGGCCGGGTGCTCGCCGGGATGAACGTGAATGTGTGGGACGTCACGGAGCCGATCCAACAGCTGATCCGGTCAAGGGCTCAGGTGGACATGGAGGCACTGGCGGACCCGCACGTTCCGCTGGACAGCCTGGTCTCGTGACCGTCGGCCGTAGACGGACGTACTCGACTGTCACACCGCCCCCGTAGAATTCACGCGTGGCCGGAAGGATCAACGACGAGGACGTGAAGGCGGTTCGGGACGCGGTTCCGATCGACGCCGTGGTGTCCGAGTACCTCCAGCTGAGGGGTGCGGGCGGGGGCAACCTCAAGGGCCTGTGCCCGTTCCACGACGAGAAGTCGCCCTCCTTCCAGGTCAGCCCGAGCAAGGGGCTCTTCCACTGCTTCGGCTGCCAGGAGGGCGGCGACACCATCGCCTTCGTGATGAAGATCGACCACCTCTCCTTCACGGAGGCGGTCGAACGCCTGGCCGCCCAGGCGGGCATCACGCTGCGGTACGAGGAGGGCGGGTACAACCCCTCCCACCAGCGCGGCGAGCGCATCCGCCTGGTCGAGGCCCACAAGATCGCCGCCCAGTTCTACATCGAGCAGCTCGACACCAGCCCCGAGGCCGACACGGGCCGCAAGTTCCTCGCCGAGCGCGGCTTCGACCAGGCCGCCGCCACCCACTTCGGCGTCGGCTACAGCCCCCAGGGCTGGGACCACCTCACCCGCTATCTGCGCGGCAAGGGCTTCACCGACAAGGAACTCCTCCTCTCCGGACTCTCCCAGGAGGGCCGCCGCGGCCCCATCGACCGCTTCCGCGGCCGTCTGATGTGGCCGATCCGCGACATCGGCGGCGAGGTCGTCGGCTTCGGCGCGCGGAAGCTGTACGAGGCGGACAACGGCCCCAAGTACCTCAACACCCCCGACACGGCGATCTACAAGAAGTCCCAGGTGCTGTACGGGATCGATCTCGCCAAGAGGGACATCGCCAAGACCAGCCGAGCGGTCGTGGTCGAGGGCTACACCGACGTCATGGCCTGCCACCTCGCCGGCGTCACCACCGCCATCGCGACCTGCGGCACGGCCTTCGGCGGCGAGCACATCAAGATCCTCCGCCGGCTGCTGATGGACAACGGCAGCGCGCGGGTCATCTTCACCTTCGACGGCGACGCGGCCGGCCAGAAGGCGGCCCTGCGCGCCTTCGAGGACGACCAGAAGTTCGCCGCCGAGACGTACATCGCCATCGCGCCGGACGGCATGGACCCCTGCGACCTGCGCCTCGCCAAGGGCGACGAGGCGGTCGCCGACCTGGTCGAACCCCGCACCCCGCTCTTCGAGTTCGCGCTCCGCCAGATCGCCTCCCGCTACGACCTGGAAACCCCCGCGGGCCGCGCCGCCGCCCTGGACGAGGCGGCGCCCATCGTGGCCCGCATCAAGAACAGCGGCGCCCAGCACGAGGTCGCCGTACAGCTCGCGGGCATGCTCGGCATCCTGGACACGCAGTTCGTGGTCAAGCGGGTGGCCCAGCTCGCCCGTTGGGCCCGCGACCGCGGCGGCAGGGGCCCGGCGCCGACGTCGAGCCGGCAGCCTCAGTACGACATGGCACCGCGCCAGGCGGCTCCCTCGGGCCCCGCCCTCAACCTCCGCAACCCCGTGTACGCCACCGAGCGCGAGCTGCTCAAGCTCGCCCTTCAGCGCCCCGAATTGGTCTCGCCGGCCTTCGACGCGTACGGGATCGACGAGTTCACCGCCCCGCCGTACGCGGCCGTGCGTCAGGCGATCATGGACGCGGGCGGCGCGGAGTACGGCGTCCAGGACCCCCAGGAGTATCTGGTCCGGGTCCGCGAGGCCGCCCCCGACAACGCGGTCCGCGCCATGGTCACGGAGCTGGCCGTCGAGGCCATCATGCGCAAGACCGTCGACGAGCTGTACGCGGGCGATCAGCTGGTCATGGTGCGCCGCCGCGCCGTCGACCGCCGCATCCACGAGGTCCAGGGCACCCTCGCCCGCGCCAGCGCCCAGGGCGACCCGGCCCATCTGGCCGCCGTGCAGAACGAGTTGTGGGTGCTCCAGCAGTACGGACAGGCCTTGCGCGAACGGGGCGCGGCAGCGCTCTGACCGGCCCTTGTGCCTTGCTTACAGCCCACTCGTACGTGTGGGTAACCACCCGGTCACGGACCGGACTCAAAAAGTCACCGCACGCCCCTCGTGGCGAGGATGTGTCGTACTCCACACTGGGTTCCGGTGCCTGAGTCCTCGGAGCGCGGCCGACCCGAACGCGACGGGTCCTCCATCCCCGCGGTTCCGCTCAACGTGTACGGGACGGATGGCGGCGCGGCCGTCGAGTCCGTTCGCGAAGTACCGCTGCCGCACGCCTCAGCAGCGATCACCCTGGAGGTCGCCCCCGTGCAGACCCAGACCCTGACCCAGACCGACAACACGACGGACGCGGAGGCGGACGTCATCCCGGCGGTTCCGCAACAGAGCCGCGTCGCGCACCATCCCGAAACCGAGTCGGGGAGCCCACCGCCCGATCCCGACAAGCCGCCTGCCGGTGCGGTCGGGACGGCCGTCGAGACAGCCGTCGAGACCGAGGCCCCCGAGCCGCCGCCCGTCGAGGCGCTGCCGCCCCGTGGGCGCCCGGCCGACACCGGCGGCCCCTCCTCGGACCTGTTCCGCCAGTATCTGCGGGAGATAGGCCGGATCCCCCTGCTCACCGCCGCCGAGGAGGTGGAGCTCGCGCGCCGCGTCGAGGCGGGCCTCTTCGCCGAGGAGAAGCTGGCGGGCACCCCGTCCCTCGACCTGGACAGCCAACTCGCCCTCGACCTCGACAAGTTGGTGGTGATGGGGCGGATGGCCAAGCGCCGCCTCATCGAGGCCAACCTGCGGCTCGTGGTCTCGGTCGCGAAGCGGTACGTCGGGCGCGGCCTCACCATGCTCGACCTCGTCCAGGAAGGAAACCTGGGCCTGATCAGGGCCGTCGAGAAATTCGACTACGCCCGCGGGTACAAGTTCTCGACGTACGCGACCTGGTGGATCCGGCAGGCCATGTCCCGGGCCCTCGCCGACCAGGCCCGGACCATACGAGTCCCCGTCCACGTCGTCGAGTTGATCAACCGTGTCGTCCGCGTGCAGCGGCGCATGCTCCAGGAGCGCGGCTACGAGCCGACTCCCGAGGAGGTCGCCGGCCAGCTGGACCTGCCGAGCGAGCGGGTCAGCGAGGTGCTGCGGCTCGCCCAGGAGCCGGTCTCCCTCCACGCCCCGGTGGGCGAGGAGGACGACGTGGCGCTGGGTGACCTGATCGAGGACGGCGACGCGACGTCTCCGGTGGAGTCGGCGGCGTTCCTGCTGCTCAGGGAGCATCTCGAGGCGGTGCTGTCGACGCTCGGCGAACGCGAACGCAAGGTCGTCCAACTCCGCTACGGCCTTGCGGACGGGCGTCCGCGCACGCTGGAGGAGATCGGGCGGATCTTCGGCGTCACGCGCGAACGGATCCGCCAGATCGAGTCGAAGACGCTGAACAAGCTGCGGGACCATGCGTTCGCGGACCAACTGCGGGGCTACCTGGACTGAACCGCGGGTGCCGCTGCGACACGCGCAGCGGCACCCGCGCACCCCCTCACTCCACCTCCACCACCGCCTGCGCGAACTGCGCCTTGTACAGCCGCGCATACGCACCGTCCGCCGCCAACAGCTCCCCATGGGCGCCCTGTTCCACAATCGCCCCGTTCTCCATCACCAGGATCGTGTCGGCGTCCCGGATGGTCGACAGCCGGTGCGCGATCACGAACGACGTACGCCCGTGGGCGAGCTTCGCCATCGCCTTCTGGATCAGCACCTCCGTACGGGTGTCGACCGAGCTTGTCGCCTCGTCCAGCACCAGGATCACCGGATCGGACAGGAAAGCCCGCGCGATGGTGATCAGCTGCTTCTCGCCCGCGCTCACCCCCGACCCCTCGTCGTCGATCACGGTGTCGTAGCCATCCGGCAGCGTACGAATGAACCGGTCAGCGTGAGCGGCCCGCGCCGCCTCCTCGATCTCCCCGCGCGTCACGCCCACCCGTCGCCCACCACCACCCTTGCCGGAGGCGCTTCGCGCCGCCCCTTCTACTCCAGCCCCGTACGCGATGTTCTCCGCGATAGTCCCCCCGAACAGCCAGGTGTCCTGGAGCACCATCCCGATCCCGGCCCGGAGCTCGTGGCGGGACATCTTCGCGACGTCGACCCCGTCGAGCGTGATCCGCCCACCGGTGACCTCGTAGAACCGCATCAGCAGATTCACCAGCGTCGTCTTGCCCGCCCCTGTCGGGCCCACGATGGCGACCGTGTTGCCGGGTTCGACCTTCAGGGACAGGCCCTCGATGAGCGGCTTCTCGGGGTCGTAGCGGAAGGACACGTGCTCCAGCGCGACCCGCCCCCGCACCTCCTCCGGCCGAACCCCCGGCACGGGATCCGCCTCCTGCTCCTCCGCGTCGAGCACCTCGAAGATGCGTTCCGCCGACGCGACCCCCGACTGCACGAGGTTCGCCATCGACGCGACCTGGGTGAGCGGCATCGAGAACTGCCGCGAGTACTGGATGAAGGCCTGCACATCACCGATCGACAGCGCACCGGACGCGACTCGCAGTCCGCCGACCACCGCCACCAGCACATAGTTGAGGTTCGACACGAACATCATCAGCGGCTGCATGACCCCGCTGTTGAACTGCGCCTTGAACCCGGCCTCGTACAACTTCTCGTTCTGCTCCGCGAACTGAGCCGCCGACTCGTCCTGCCGCCCGAAGACCTTGACGAGCGTGTGCCCGGTGTACATCTCCTCGATATGCGCGTTGAGCTTGCCGGTGGACCGCCACTGCTGCACGAAGTGCGGCTGCGACCGCTTGCCGACCCACGTGGCGACGAAGAACGACAGCGGCACCGTCACCAGCGCGACCAGCGCCAGCAGCGGCGACACCCAGAACATCATCGCCAGTACGCCGACGATGGTGAGCAGCGAGTTGACGAGCTGGCCCAGCGACTGCTGAAGCGTCTGACCGATGTTGTCGATGTCGTTGGTCGCCCGGCTGAGCACCTCACCGCGCTGCCGCTGGTCGAAGTACGACAGCGGCAGCCGCGACAGCTTCATCTGCACGTCCTCCCGCATCCGGTACACGGTCATGTTGACGGCCCGGTTGACCAGCCGCGTCGCCACGGCCATCAGCAGCCCGGCCGCCGCGAACGCCAGCAGCGCGAGCCCCAGCACCTCACCGACCGCGGTGAAGTCGATGCCCTTGCCCGGCGTGAAATCCGTACCGGAGAGCATGTCGGCCATCCCGCCGTCACCACGCTCCCGCATGGAGGCCAGCACCTCGGCCTTCGTGGCGCCCTCGGGCATCCCCCGCCCGACGACCCCCGCGAAGACCAGGTCGGTCGCCCGCCCGAGGATCCACGGGCCCAGCACAGACAGGCCCACACTCAGGACGACGGCAAGCAGCATCCCGTACATCGTGGCCCGCTCGGGCCTGAACTGCGCGAGCAGCCGTTTCCCGGATCCCTTGAAGTCCATCGACTGCTGGTCGGGACCGCCCCCGGCCATCATCCGCCCCATGGGCCCGGCCATCAGGCTGCCTCCGCTTCCGTCAGCTGGGAGAGCACGATCTCCCGGTACGTCTCGTTGTCCGCCATCAGCTCGTGGTGGCGGCCCGTCCCCACGACCCGCCCCTCGTCGAGTACGACGATCCGGTCGGCGTCACGGATGGTCGACACGCGTTGCGCGACGATCACGACGGTCGCCTCGGCGGTCTCCCGCGCCAGCGCCGTACGCAGGGCCGCGTCCGTCGCGTAGTCGAGCGCCGAGAAGGAGTCGTCGAAGAGGTAGATCTCCGGGCGTTGTACGAGGGTTCGGGCGATGGCGAGCCGCTGCCGCTGACCACCCGACACATTCGTGCCGCCCTGCGCGATGGGGGAGTCGAGCCCGTTCTCCAGCCGCTGCACGAAGTCCTTGGCCTGCGCCACCTCCAGCGCGTGCCACAGCTCCTCGTCGGTCGCGTCCGGATTCCCGTACCGCAGGTTCGTGGCCACCGTGCCCGCGAAGAGATACGGCTTCTGCGGTACGAGGCCCACGGTCCGCGCGAGCAGCCGTGGTTCAAGGGTCCGTACGTCCACGCCGTCGACGAGGACCTCACCGTCCGTGGCGTCGAACAGCCGCGGGACCAGCCCGAGAAGCGTCGACTTGCCGCTGCCGGTCGACCCGATCACGGCGGTCGTCTCGCCGGGCCGCGCCACCAGGTCGATGGACTTCAGCACCGGCTCCTCGGCACCCGGGTAACGGAAACCGGCCTCACGGACCTCCAGATGACCGTGCCGCCGCAGTTCACGTACAGGAGCCTTCGGAGGCACGACACTGCTCCTCATGTCCAGGACCTCCTGGATGCGCTCGGCGCAGACCTCGGCGCGCGGCACCATCATGAACATGAAGGTGGCCATCATCACGGCCATCACGATCTGCATCAGATAGGCGAGGAACGCGGTCAGCGCCCCGATCTGCATCCCGCCGCTGTCGATACGGTGCGCGCCGAACCACACCACCGCGATCGACGAGACGTTCACCACCGTCATGACGATCGGGAACATCAGCGCCAGAATCCGCCCGGTGCCCAGCGACACCTCGGTGAGGTCGACGTTGGCCTTGCGGAAGCGCTCCTCCTCGTAGGTGTCCCGGACGAAGGCGCGGATGACGCGGTTGCCGGTGATCTGCTCGCGCAGCACCCGGTTCACGTTGTCGAGCCGTTCCTGCATGGTGCGGAACAGCGGGCGCAGCCGCCGCACGATCAACGTCACGCTGATGCCGAGGACGGGCACCACGGCGACGAGCACTCCGGACAGCTGTACGTCCAGACCGAGCGCCATGACGATGCCGCCCACGCACATGATGGGCGCCGACACCATCAGCGTGAACGTCATCAGGGCCAGCATCTGCACCTGCTGCACATCGTTCGTGGTGCGGGTGATCAGCGACGGCGCCCCGAAGTGGCCGACCTCACGCGCGGAGAACGACTGCACCCGGTCGAAGACGCCGGCCCGGATGTCCCGGCCGACCGCCGAGGCCGTACGGGCGCCGTAGTAGACGGCGCCGATGTTGCAGACGACCTGAACCAGCGAGACACCGATCATCAACGCGCCGAAGGACAGGATGTAGCCCGTGTCGCCCTTCACGACACCGTCGTCGATGATGTCCGCGTTCAGGGTGGGCAGATAGAGGGTGGCGCAGGTCTGGAGGAACTGCAGCAGCACCAGTAAGGAGATGGCCTTCTTGTACGGCCTGAGATAGGCACGCAGGAGTCGTATGAGCACGCTGGTCTCTCGGAGTCGGCGACAGGGGTGAGTGGTGACGCACCACGCCTCATCGTCGAACATTCCACCGGCGTTACCCCAACCAATTACGCCAACAGCGTTTCAAGAACCTCCCAAAGCGTCCGGAACGCCCGGCTCCGGCGTCCTGCGGTGATCGCTCTGGGCGCGCGGCCGTCGGTCGGGTTGCCCGTTCAGAGCACGACGGCGCCCGGGTGGGTCTGGTCCCGTACCGACGTGTACTGCTGTCGCACCGCCGCCCCCACCGCCACCTCGTCGCCGGGGTCCAGGATCTGCGCGGTCGCGCCCTGCCAGGCGGGCGGCTGCCGCGGATCGAGGGTGCCCTGCGAGGCGCCGAGCGCCCAGGCCGCCTGCCGCGCCGCGCCGATCGCCGCGTAGTCGGCGGACTGCGGCACCACGACCTGCACACCGAGCAGCGAGGGCGCGCAGGCCTGCACGGCCGGCAGCTCGGCGGCCGGACCCAGCAGAAAGATCCGCCGCACCTCAACGCCCCGCCGGCGCAGCACGTCCAGCGCGTCCGCGAGCCCGCACAGCATGCCCTCGAACGCGGCCCGCGCCAGATGCTCGGGCCGCATCGACTCCCGCCGCAGCCCCGCCAGCGTCCCCGCCACATGCGGCAGAGCGGGCGTCCGCTCCCCTTCCAGATACGGCAGCAGTACGAGTCCGTGGGCGCCCGGCGTCGACTTCATCGCCAGGTCCGACAGGCTCTCCAGGTCGGGCAGCCCGAGGAGTTCGGCACTCCCGCGCAGCACCCGTACGGCATTCAGCGTGGTGACGACGGGCAGATGCATGCCCGTCGCGTCCGCGAGCGATGTGATCATCCCGGACGGATCGACCAGCGCCTCGTGGTGTACGGCCATCACGGACCCGGAGGCACCGAGCGACACCACCGCGTCGCCGAGCCCGATCCCCAGGCCGAACGCCGCGGCCATCGTCTCGCCCGTCCCCGCCGAGATCAGCAGCCCCTCGGGCGTCGTCCCCGCGGCCTCCGACGGACCGAGCACGTCGGGCAGCAGCGCCTGATGCCCCAGCGCCAGCTCGACCAGATCGGGCCGGTACGCACCGTTCACCGCGCACCAGTACCCCGTACTGGAGGCATCGCCCCGGTCCGTGGTCCGGCGGGCCGGTCTGCCGAGCAGCTGCCACACCAGCCAGTCGTGCGCCTGCATGAGCATGGCCGTCCGCAGCGCGGCGTCCGGCTCGTTCTTGACCATCCAGCGCAGCTTCGTCACCGGCTGCGCCGCCCCCGGCACAGTGCCCACGGCCTGCGCCCACGCCTCCCGGCCACCGAGCGCGTCGACCAGTTCGGCGGCGCAGACCTGCGCCCGCTTGTCCCCGCCGACCAGCGCCGGGCGCACCGTATTGCCCTGCGTGTCCAGCGGAACGAGCGCGTTCTGCTGCGCGGAGACGCCGATGGCCTGCACACCTTCGAGCAGCCCACCACCCGCCGCCTCACCCAGGGACAGCAGCCAGGCCTGCGGGTCGACGTCCGAGGGCCGACCGCCCTCGGCGCCGTCGAGCGGATGCGGGGCGTACCCCTGCCTGAGCACGGCTCCGCTGTCCGCGTCGCAGACGACGATGCGAGTGAAATCGGGCGAACTGTCCAGCCCGGCGACTATCCCCATGGCGGAAATTCTGCCGTACCGCCGGAGCTCACCGTGCCGCTCTGCCGGAGGCCCTCGTACCGCTTGTGCGCTGACCTGCTATGTGTTGCCGGTACTGGGTCGTGCACGTGGCGCAGGGCACTCCGTTCGGCTGCCCGGTGCGGTACCGCGCCCCTAGGGAGGCCGCAGGCCTCTTAGGGGCGCGGGGCTGTGACATATGCGGCTCCGCCGCGATGGTGGTCCCCCCGCTCATGGGGGTCCCCCCGCTCGAGTGAAGCCGAGAGTGGGGGAGGAGCCGAGAGTGGGGGAGCGACCAGCCCCCACCGGCCCGCAGCCGAATCACTGCACCTTCAGCGGAGCGCCTACGTGTTGCTGGTGCCCCAGTCGTCGTGCGCCGCCGCGCCGTTCGTGTTGCGCTCACGCAGATGCCGTACGCGCTCCGCCACCGAGTCCGGGACGCGGTCACCGACCCGCTCGCTCACCACGTGGTAGGCCTTGCCCGCGAACTGCCGGCTCTGCTGGGCGGCCGACTCCGCGGTGTTGCGCACCGCGGGGTTCTGGGCGATCTCCCGCGCGGACTTCTTCAACTGCTCGTAACGCTCGCGCCCGGCTCGTGTGCCCAGGACGTACCCCAGGGCCAGTCCGGCAACGAACGTCAGTCGATAGCGCATGACGGCCACCCTTCCCTTGAGTCGGCATCGGTCGTGGGGGAGAACCGATTGGCGGAGCACCCCCCTGCTTGCGCTAATGTATGTGTCGCAGCGAGCGCCTGCCCTCTGGCGAATACCCAGGGAGGTACGTTCGATGCAACGAGACAATCCTCCGTAGCTCAATTGGCAGAGCAGCCGGCTGTTAACCGGCAGGTTACTGGTTCGAGTCCAGTCGGGGGAGCTCGATCTTCCGTAGCTCAATTGGCAGAGCAGCCGGCTGTTAACCGGCAGGTTACTGGTTCGAGTCCAGTCGGGAGAGCAGCGGAAGAGGACCCCTCAGGGGTCCTTTTTCATGTCCGGCGGAACCGCGCAGCCTGCGGCGCTGTCCTCATGGTCATGCGTAGCCGACCATCCGAAGCAGGAGATCGTATGAGCGGCTATGCTGCGGCAGACGGCGCGCACAAATGTGCGCGACGCGCCGTAGACGGGGCGGTAGCTCAGCCGGTTAGAGCAGCGGACTCATAATCCGTCGGCCGTGGGTTCGAGTCCCACCCGCCCCACCTGCGCAGGCCTCTGACCTGCGGAAACGTTCATTTTTGGGTGTCGGAGCGTCAACTTTGCCTGAACGGACTGAATCCGCTGCTCGCGAGTTCGTTGCGGGCCAGGTAATCATCTACTGACATGAGCCTGACCTGCGAAGATGCGTCGGATACGTACGTGGCGCAAGACGTGGGAAGTGAATGCGTCCGTAGTGTGGGGACGCTGTGAGGACACCGGTATTCGGAAGGCGTCGGTGAGGGGCTGGGCTCCCATGGCAGTGAGGGCGGAGGTAGCGACCGGGCTCCTGGCGGACCTCACAGACAGTCGCACCTGATCCCAAGCGCCGCTCGGCTCCCGGCTCTTCGGTCCGCAACCAAGGCGACGCCGTGGCAACAGTGCGTAGGGGGTGCCGGCTGTTCGGATTCGGCGCCCGTTCCACCGACCCGGCCAGTGCGGCCCCGGTGAACTGTGGGCTGCGGCGCCCCAACGGATCCGGCTGCCGCGCCCCGCATGGGTCCGGTCGGTACGGGTCGTCCCGCGACTGTACCGGCGAAGGGCACTGGGCCGGTGGCCTGATGCAGCCCTTGCATAGGTATTGACATGCCGCTCAAGACGGACGTAACTTCCCTGCCACACGGAAGTAACGCGCGTTATTAAAGCGCGAAACCGGAGGCGATGTCACGCCTCCGTGCGGCCGAAAGGAACTGAAAGTGGCCACGAACAAGACGCGTCGCGTGACCATGAGCGACGTGGCACGCCATGCGGGCGTCTCGCGGACCACGGTCTCCTTCGTCCTCAACGACAAGCCCGGTGCCGCCATCCCCGACGAGACCCGTCGGCGGATCCTGGAGGCGATCGACGAGCTCGGCTACCGGCCCAACGCCGGGGCGCGGGCGCTGGCCGCGAACCGCAGCGGGTGGTTCGGGCTGATCACCGAGATCGTGACCGGCCCCTTCGCGGCCGAGGTGATCACGGGAGCGCAGAGCCGCGCCTGGGGCGACCGGAGGTTCCTGCTGATCGCCGCGAGCGAGGGCGATCCTGCCCAGGAGGCCGCCGCGCTCGACCAGATGCTGGAGCACCGGGTGGAAGGGCTGCTGTACGCCACGACCTGGCACCGGGCTGTCACTCTGCCGAAGGCCGCCCGCGAGGTGCCGACGGTGCTCGTCAACTGCTACGACGCGGAAGGTGAGTTGCCGTGCATCTTGCCCGACGAGGTATCGGGCGGATACAAGGCGACCCGTCGGCTCCTGGAGGCTGGTCACACCCGCATCGGGTTCATCAACCTCGACCCGGCGATCCCGGCCGCCATCGGCAGGCGCGAGGGGTACGAGCGTGCCCTGTACGAGGCCGGGATCACCCCCGACCCCACCCTCGTCTTCTCGGGCTGGGCCACCGCCGACGGCGCCTACACCGCCGCCTGCGAACTGCTGGACCGTCCGGCCGCCGACCGGCCGACCGCGCTGTTCTGCGGCAACGACCGGATGGCGATGGGCGCGTACGACGCGATCAAGGAACGTGGGCTGCGCATCCCGCACGACGTGGCCGTGGTGGGGTTCGACAACCAGGAACTCATCGCCGCCTATCTGCGGCCGAAACTGACGACGCTCGCCCTGCCCTTCGAGGCCATGGGCACCAAGGGCGTCGACATGCTCGCCGCTCTCGCAGCGGGGCAGCCGCTCGACACCCACCGGGTGACGATCGACTGCCCGCTGCTCGAACGCTCGTCGGTCTGACCGCTAATCAGCCCGCCGAGGAATCCCATCCCCGCCTTCGCCCTGTGTGTTGAAGAGAGGAAAAGAGTCTCCATTATGGCACCCTCCCGCATACCTTCACGGCGGCCACGGGCCGTCCTGAGAGCGGTCACCGCGACCGCCGCCGCAGCCCTCGTCCTGTCCGCCTGTACGGGTGGCTCGGGCGCCTCCGGCGCCGGTGACACCTCCGGCAACCAGCTGCTCACCATCCCGCGCGAGGATCTGGCGACGTTCACGCGCAACTTCAACCCGCTCTCCCCGCAGGCCGCCCCCATGACCAAGGAGGCCGTCTACGAGCCGCTGGTCGTGCACAGCATGGCGGACTCCAAGGACACACCATGGCTGGCCACCAAGTGGGAGCAGGCCAAGGACGGCAAGTCCCTCACCTTCACGCTGCGTGAGGGCGTGAAGTGGTCGGACGGCAAGCCGCTCGTCGCCGACGACGTCGTCTACACCTTCGAGCTGCGCAAGAAGGTGCTCGGCGGCCTGGAGTACCTCGACAAGGTCACCGCGGTCGACGCGCACACGGTGCAGTTCTCCTTCAACAAGCCCTTCTCGCCCGGCTTCTTCGAGATCGCCGGCCAGCAGATCATGCCGAAGCACATCTGGTCCAAGGTCGAGGACCCGGCGAAGTTCACCAACCCGAACCCGGTCGGCACGGGCCCGTACACCAAGCTGGACAAGTTCCAGGCCCAGTCGTACGAGCTGCGCAAGAACCCCGACTACTGGCAGCCCGCCAAGCAGCGGATCGCCGGCATCCGGATGCTCGCCTTCTCCGGCAACGACAGCGCCAACCTCGCCTTCACCAACGGTGAGGTGGACTGGTCGCAGTCGTTCATCCCGGACATCGAGAAGTCCTTCGTCGCCAAGGACAAGGAGCACAACCACTACTGGAACCCACCTGCCGGCGCAATGATCAACTGGCAGCTGAACACCACCAAGGCCCCCTACAACGACCCGGCCGTGCGCAAGGCGCTCAGCATGGCCGTCGACCGCGACCAGATCACCAAGGTCGCGATGAACGGCTACGCCAAGCCGGCTGACTGCACGGGCCTGGCCCGCACGTACGACAAGTGGCGCGACAAGGACCTCGCCGCGTCCTGCACCTGGACGACGTACGACACCGACGCGGCGGCCAAGGCCCTGGATGCGGCCGGCTACAAGGAGAGCGGCGGCAAGCGGAAGCTGAAGAACGGCAAGAACTTCACGCTCGACATCTCCGTCGGCTCCGCCTCCTCCGACTGGATCTCGGCCGCCAACATCATCAAACAGAACCTTGCGAAGGTCGGCATCACCGCCACCGTGAAGACGCCCGACTGGGCGGCCGTGCAGAAATCGTACGAGCAGGGCACCTTCGACACCGGCATCGTGTGGAGCAACAACGGCGCCACCCCGTACGAGTACTTCCGCGATGTCATGTCGAGCGGCATGCTCAAGCCCGTCGGTGAGACGGCCACGCAGAACTACCACCGCTTCGCCGACCCGAAGGCCGACAAGCTCATCGACGCCTTCGCCGCCGCCACGGACGAGAGCGCGCAGCGCGAGCAGGTCAACGCCCTGCAGAAGCTGTACGACGAGGACGCGCCCGCGGTGCCCCTGTTCACCGGACCCGAGTTCGGCGCGTACACCGACTCCCGCTTCACCGGCTGGCCGTCGGAGGACAACCCGTACGCCACGCTCGGCAACCGCAACAGCAGCACGATCCTCGTGCTCACGTCGCTGAAGCCCGTCAAGAGCTGACGCGAGTCCGCGCGGACCGGCGGCCGTCCTCCTCCCCGACCTGGACGGCCGCCCCCGCGCACCGCACCCCCGTTCACCCCCACCGACAGGGAGCACGAACAGTGCGTCTCATCCTGCGCAACTTGGGGTTCTACCTGCTTGCCTTCTGGGCCTCCATCACCCTCAACTTCCTGCTTCCGCGCTTCATGCCGGGCGACCCGGTCTCCCGGATGTTCGCGCAGCAGCAGGGCGGGATGCAGCCCGAGCAGATGGCCCAGTTGCGGAAACTCTTCGGCCTCGACGACCGCCCCCTCTGGGAGCAGTACGTCACCTACGTCCAGAGCGTCTTCACCGGCGACCTCGGCATCTCCATCTCCCGCTTCCCGACCCCGGTCTCCGAGGTGATCGGCTCGCAGATCGGCTGGACGCTGCTGCTCGGCGGCACCGCCCTCGTCGTCGCGGCCGTCGTCGGCAACCTGCTCGGCATCGTGGCCGCCTGGCGGCGCGGCGGCGTCCTCGACTCCGCCTTCCCACCCCTGCTGATCTTCGTCGGCTCGTTCCCGTACTTCTGGCTGGCGATGGGCGCGCTGTACCTGTTCGGGGTGACCCTGGGCTGGTTCCCGCTGCGGCACGCCTACGACGCGGGTCTGACCCCCGGCCTCAACGCCGAGTTCATCTCGAACGCCGGCACCCACCTGGTGCTCCCGGCGCTCACCGTCGTGGCCGTCACCCTCGGCAGCTGGATGCTCGGCATGCGCAACACCATGATCGCCACGGCGGCCGAGGACTACATCACCATGGCCGAGGCGAAGGGCCTGAGCCCCTCGCGGATCATGTTCCGCTACGCCGCCCGCAACGCGCTGCTCCCCTCCGTCACCAACTTCGGCATGGGCCTCGGCTTCGTCGTCGGCGGCGCCCTGCTCACCGAGGTCGTGTTCGCCTACCCCGGTATCGGCTTCCAGCTCCTCGCAGCCGTACAGGGCCTCGACTACCCGCTGATGCAGGGCATCTTCCTCACCATCACGGCGGCCGTGCTCCTGGCGAACTTCCTGGTCGACATCGTCTACGTCCGCCTCGACCCGCGCGTCCGCGTCCGCTGAAGGGAGCCGACGAGACATGACCACCGTAGATGTGGATATCGCGGGCAAGACCCCGGCCACGGCCCCACCGGCACCTCCCACCCAGGGGGCGGAGCGGCGACGCGGGCTGGCGCGCCAGCTCCTCGGCAGCAAGAAGGCACTGTCGGGCCTGTGCCTGCTCGTCGCCTTCGCAACTCTGGCGCTGCTCGCGCCCGTCCTCACCCCCGGCGACCCGTCCCTGATCAACTCCACCGGCAGCCAGGCCCCTTCGGGAGCGCACTGGTTCGGTACGACCACCAAGGGGCAGGACGTCCTCGCACTCACCCTGTGGGGCGCGCGCTCCTCGATGTTCGTCGGGTTCACCGTCGGACTCGCGGCGACCGGCATCGCCATCCTCGTGGGCCTCGCGTCCGCGTACTTCGGCCGGCTGGTGGACGACGCGCTGACCCTGATCACCAACGTCTTCCTGCTGCTGCCCGGCCTGCCGCTGCTGGTCATCCTGGCGGCGTTCCTGCCGCCGGGCACCTCCACGGTCGTCCTGGTGCTGGTGATCACCGGCTGGGCGGGCTCGGCCCGGGTGCTGCGCGCGCAGGCCAGGTCGATCCGCGGCAAGGACTTCGTGGCCGCCGCCGTCGTCACCGGAGAGCGCCCCCTGCGGATCATGTTCCGGGAGATCCTCCCCAACATGGCGTCCGTGGTGATGACCACGCTGCTGGGCTGTGTGGTCTTCGGCATCACGTCCCAGGCGGCACTGGAGTTCCTCGGCCTCGGCGACAGCAGTGTCGTCAGCTGGGGCACCAACCTGTACTGGGCCAGCAGCGACGGCGCGTTGATGACCGGCACGTGGTGGGTCTTCGTCCCCTCCGGGCTGTGCATCGCGCTCGTCGCCTTCGCGCTCGCGCTGGTCAACTACGCGGTCGACGAGATCACCAACCCGCGGCTGCGTTCGGTGAAGCGGCCTCGTTCCGTGCAGACCGCGAAAGGGAGGGGCTGAGCCATGGACCCCGTACTTGAAGTGCGTGACCTGCGGGTCGAGTACCGCGGCGACGGCCGTACGGTCGTCGGGGCGGACGGCGTGTCGTTCGAGATCGGCGCGGGTGAGATCTTCGGCCTCGCCGGCGAGTCCGGCTGCGGCAAGTCGACCATCGCCAACGCGGTGATGCGGCTGCTGAAGCCCCCGGCGGAGATCACCGCGGGCAGCAGCATCCGCTTCCAGGGCCGGGACGTCCTCGCCCTGGACGGGCGGGAGCTGCGGGCCTTCCGGTGGCGGGAGATGGCCATGGTCTTCCAGTCGGCGATGAACTCCCTCAACCCCGTCCTCACCATCGGCGAGCAGATCGTCGACATCTTCACCACCCACGAGAAGCTGAAGAAGCGGGCCGCGCGGGAGAAGGCGGGCGAGCTGCTGGAGCTGGTGGGCATGGACCCCGGACGGCTGAAGGCGTACCCGCACCAGCTGTCCGGCGGGATGCGCCAGCGCGTGGTCATCGCCATGGCCGTCGCGCTCCGCCCCCGGCTGCTGATCATGGACGAGCCGACCACCGCGCTCGACGTGGTCGTGCAGCAGGAGATCATGGCGCAGATCCGCGACCTCCAGCGGGAACTGGGCTTCTCCATCCTCTTCATCACCCACGACATGTCCCTGATGGTCGAGCTGTCGGACCGCATGGGCGTGATGTACGGCGGACGGATCGTCGAACTCGCCGACGCCAAGGACCTGTTCGCGAAGCCGCTCCACCCGTACACCGAGGCGCTGATGAACGCCTTCCCGCCGCTGACCGGCCCGCGCCGCCAGCTCACCGGCCTCTTCGACGCCCCGCGCACCGCCGACAGCTGCGGCTTCCACGTCCGCTGCCCCGAGGACCGCTCGGACTGCTCCATGAACATCCCCGACCTGCGCGAGGTCGCGCCCGGCCGGTGGGTGGCCCGCAGTGCGGCCCGCAGTCCGGAAGGAGCCTCCCGATGACCGACCCCACCGAACCGAACGCACCCCTGCTCTCCGTACGCGGCCTGACCAAGGACTTCCAGGTCGGCACCGTGTTCTCCCGGCGCCGCGTCCGTGCCGTCAACGACGTGTCCTTCGACCTGCCGGCCGGCCGGATCACCGCCCTGGTCGGCGAGTCCGGCAGCGGCAAGTCCACCATCGCCCGCTGCCTCGCCCGCCTCGAACAGCCCACCTCCGGTGAGGTGTTGCTGGACGGCGAGGACGTGCTGCGCACCGAGCGGCGCCGGGCGTCACGGACGTACCGCCGCAAGGTCCAGATGGTCTTCCAGGACCCCTTCGGCTCACTCAACCCCGTCCACCGCATCGAGCACTTCCTCACCCGGGCCCTCGTCCTGCACGGCCACCCCGCCACACCCGAGGCGCTGCGCGAGCTGCTGACGACGGTCGGCCTGACCGAGGACATGCTGCAGTCCTACCCGCACGAACTCTCCGGCGGCCAGCGTCAGCGCGTCGCCATCGCCCGCGCGCTGGCAGTGGAGCCCCGGCTGATCCTGGCCGACGAACCGACCTCGATGCTGGACGTCTCCGTGCGCGTCGGCGTGCTCAACCTGATGCGGCGCCTGCGCGACGAGCGGGACATCGCCATGCTCTACATCACCCACGACCTGGGCTCCGCGCGCTACCTCGCGGACACCACCATGGTCATGTTCGCCGGCGAACTGGTCGAGGGCGGCGATGCGTTGGCGGTGATGGACGCCCCCGCCCACCCCTACACCCGCCTCCTCCTGTCCGCCGTACCCGACCCCGAGCGGGCAGGGAGCTACGACCCCGTCGAGCGCGCCAAGCTGCGCGAGGCGATCCTCAACCCCACGTCCTGCCCCTACGGCGACGACGGCACGTGCAGCCGCACCGAGCCCGTCCGCCACATCGTCGGCGAAGACGACGGACAACCCCACTGGGTGCGCTGCCACCTGCGCGCACCCGCCTCCGACATCGCCCGCCGCGTCCTCAAGGCCACCGACCGGCCGGACGGCGAGACCACCGACGACACCGACGCCACTGAGAAAGCGGAGACCACCGCCGCATGACCCACGACCTCACCCTCCCCTCCGGCACTCCCACCGCCGAGGGGCTGGCCGAGCGCGCCCATCGCGACCCCCACCGCCCCCGCTTCCACTTCACCTCGCCCGGCGGCTGGCTCAACGACCCCAACGGGCTGACCCACTGGAACGGCGTCTACCACCTCTTCTACCAGTACAACCCGCTCGCCCCCGCCCACCACCGCATCCACTGGGGCCACGCCACCAGCACCGACCTCGTCCACTGGACCGACGAACCGGTCGCCCTCGTCCCCGGCACCGACGGCCCCGACCGCGACGGCTGCTGGTCCGGAGTCCTCGTCGACGACGGCGGAGTGCCCACGCTCGTCTACTCGGGCAGGCACGGAGACCGCGAACTCCCCTGCGTGGCAAGGGGATCAGCAGACCTGAGGTACTGGACCAAGGACCAGGCCAACCCGGTCATCACCGCCCCGCCCGAGGGCCTCGACACCACCGCCTTCCGCGACCACTGCGTATGGCGGGAGGACTCCGGCGAGGGCACGGTGTGGCGGCAGTTGGTGGGCTCGGGCATCCGGGGAGTCGGCGGCACGGCCTTCCTGTACGAGTCGGACGACCTGCGTAACTGGCGCTACGTCGGTTCCCTGCTGACCGGCGACGCCTCGCAGAACCGGGGCGAACTCGACTGGACCGGCACGCTGTGGGAGTGCGTCGACCTGTTCGGCATCGGCGACGACACGGACGTACTCGTCTTCTCCGCCTGGGACGAGGGCACCACCCACCACCCCCTGTACTGGACCGGCCGCTACCAGGGCGACACCTTCACCCCGACCGCCCTCCACCGCCTCGACTACGGCGGCCGCTACTTCTACGCTCCCCAGTCCACCCGCGACGAGCACGGCCGCCGCATCATGTTCGGCTGGCTCCAGGAGGGCCGGACGGACGAGGCGAACGCGCAGGCCGGCTGGTGCGGGGTGATGTCCCTTCCGAGGGTCATCACGCTCGGCACGGACGGCCACCTGCACCAGGCCCCGGTGCCGGAACTGGCCGCGCTGCGGCGGGAGCGCGTGCAGGTGGCGGCGGGCCTGCTGACCGACCCGTACACCCGGCTGCACCCCGTGCGCGGTGACCAGCTGGACATCGAAACGACCCTGCGCCTGGCCCCCGGGGCGACAGCCCGGCTCGTGGTCCGCGAGACACCGGACGGTGCGGAGCGCACGGTCGTGGAGGTTTTCAGAGGGCACGACGGTGTATGCGGCATGCTCCGCCTGCACCGCGAGACCAGCAGCCTCGACCCGACGGTCGACACCGAACCCCGGTACGGAGAGCTGCCGTTGGACGCCGACGGCCGTGTGGACCTGCGCGTCCTCGTCGACCACTCCGCACTGGAGATCTTCGCGAACGGGCGTCCGCTGGCCGCCCGCATCTACCCCACCCGCCCCGAGGAGGCCGTCGGCGTCGGTATCGGTGCCGACGGCGACGTGACCCTGGAGCAGTTCGACGCCTGGCAGATGGCGTCGGCCTTCACCGACGGACCCCGGCCGCTGTGGCCGTGACGGTCTTACACACGACCACGGCCCGGGGTGTGGACGTCCCCCCGGGCCGTGGCCCACCCTTCCCCGCTCTCCCTCAGGAGCCGCCATGAGCGTGTCCCGCCGTACCCTCCTGCTCGCAGGAGGCACCGCCGCCACCCTGCTGCCTCTCGGAGGCATCATGCCCGCAGCGCAGGCCGCCACCCCGAGCGCCGCCGGAGCAACCCCCGCCCCCACTCCGATCCCCGACCTCATCCCCGTCACCGGCACCTGGACCCGCACCTCCGACGGCGGCCAGCAGGCGACCGCCGACCGTCGCGAGCCCGCCCTCGCCCTGTCCGAGCAGCAACTCGCGGCCAACGGCACGTACGCGGCCCGCATGACGCCCCAATCCGCCTCCTCCGTAGGCGCATTGGTGTTCCGGGCAGCCCTCGACGGCTCGACCGGATACGCGGTCACCCTCGACCCCGGCCGCGCCCGCATACGGCTCTACGACCTGGCCGGCGGCGACACACTCGCCACCGCGCCACTGCCGGGTGCGCGGACCGGAAAGTCCTACGACCTCGAAGTGGCCGTCGACGGACCGGAGTTGACGGTGCACGTCGACGGCAAGCGGCTCCTCCACACCGAGGACCACCGCCACGACACCGGCTCGGTGGGCCTGCTCGCCCAGGCCGGCACGGTCACTTTCAGCCCGCCTTCCCTCTCCTCAGTCACCACCAACCTCACCGGCTGGACCACGAGCGGCGGCACCTGGACGGCGAGTCCGCTGGGCTGGCGCGCGGACCCGGCCCAAGGGGCCACCGCCCGTGCCGTCACCATGACCCAGGCGTACGACACCGCGCTGCAGGCCGACCTGCTTCTGCACGGCGCCTCCGCGGTCGCCTCACTGCTGGTGCGCACGGACGCCACGGCCACGCGCGGCTACGGCGTCCAGGTCGACCCGGGACAGGGCAGGTTGAGGCTCTATCGCATCGACGGCAACGTCACCCTCGGCACGTACACGACCACCATCAAGGCCGACACGGTCTACCGTCTGCGCGTCGAAGCCGAGGGCGACGAACTGCGCGTGCGCTGGCAGACCAACTTCCTCTCCCCCGACGGCTACTCCCCCGTCATCACCGCCCAGGACTCGACCCACACGAAGGGCCGACTCGCAGTCACGGCATCGGCGGGCGCGGTGTCCTTCGAGAACATCTCAGCCGCCGACCTCGTCACCGGCCTCCAGGGCTGGACGGCCCGATCCGGCACCTGGACCCCCGACCTGCGCGGCATCCGCGGCGAGAACGGCCTGCGCACGGCCCCCTTCACCGACGGCGACCTGGTGGCGAGGGCCGACATCACACCCGGCAGCGCCTCGTCCTCGGCCGGCCTCGTCCTGCGCGCGTCCGCGAACGGCTCCGGCGGCTACGAAGCCCGCCTGGAAGCAGGCCGCAACGCCGTCGTCCTACTGGACCGCTCCTCCGGCACCCGCCTCGCCTCCGCCTCCGGCTCGGTCCGGCGCATCGCGGCCGGCGGCACGTACCGCGTCGAGGCCCGCGCGACGGGCAGGACGATCGAGGTGTACATGGACGGCGTACGGGCGCTGAGAACCCGCGTGTCCCGCACCACGGGCGGAGCGGTCGGCACCACGGCCGCGCACGGGACGTCGTACTTCCAGAACGTCGAGGCCCGCAGCACAGCCGACTACTTCACCGAGCCGTACCGCCCCACGTACCACTACTCCCAGCTCACCGGCTCCACCAGCGACCCCTGCGGCCTGCTGTACCACGACGGCGAGTACCACCTCTTCCATCAGGACGAGGGCCGCTGGGCGCACGCGGTCAGCACCGACCTCGTCCACTGGCAGGCCCTGCCGATCACCCTGCCCTGGAACGCGTACGGCCACTGCTGGACCGGCTGCGCGGTCGTGGATGCCGACGACACCTCCGGTCTCTTCGACGGCGGCTCGGGTCTGATCGCGTACTACACGAGTTACCACCCGGACAAGCCGGGCGGGAACGCCAGCGTGCGCATCGCGTACAGCAAGGACAACGGCCGCTCATGGCAGCTTCACGGCGGCTCGAGTCCGGCCGTGCAGAACCCGGGCGGCCCCGACGCCGGCTGGACCTTCCGCGACCCGAAGGTCATCCGCGACGAGGCTCACGACCAGTGGCTGATGGTCGTCTCCGGCGGCGACCACATCCGCTTCTTCACCTCCACCGACCTCCTCACCTGGACCCAGGTCAGCTCCTTCGGCTACGGCGACTGGGCCACGCCCGGCGTCTGGGAATGCCCCGACTTCTTCCCGCTGCCGGTCGACGGCGACCAGGACAAGGTGAAGTGGGTCCTCGCCCTGAGCACGGGCGCCGTGCGCGCCACGAACGGCTCGGCCGCCCAGTACTTCACCGGTGAGTGGAACGGCACCGGTTTCACCCCCGACCAGAAGGCCGGCACGGTCCTGCGCGCGGACTCCGGCCGCGACTACTACGCCGCCATGTCCTTCTACGGCCTGCCCGACGACCGCCGCGTCTGGCTCGGATGGATGAGCAACTGGGACTACCCGTTCAGCGCCCCGACCGGCGGCTGGAAGGGCCAGCTGAGCACACCGCGCGAACTGACCCTCACGGACACCGTCGACGGCGTACGCCTGGTGCAGCGCCCGGTCCGGGAGCTGACCGCCCTGCGCACCTCCACCACGACCCGCAAGAACCTCTCCGTCGGCCCCGACTCCGCGAACCCACTCGCGGGCGTCACGGGCATCGCCTACGAGATCGAGGCCGAAGTCACTCTCGGCACCGCCACGGAGATCGGCTTCCGGCTCCGGACCGACGGCGACCAGCACACCACGGTCGGATACGACGCCGAGGCGAACCAGCTGTTCGTCGATCGGTCGGCATCGAGCCTGAGCGACTTCACCCAGTACTTCGCGGGCCGCACAACCGCACCGATGCAGACGACCGACGGCCGCGTGACCCTGCGCGTGTACGTCGACTCGTCATCGGTCGAGGCATTCGGCGCGGACGGACAGGCCGCCGTGACAAGCCTGATCTTCCCCGCCCCGGACGCTGACGGCATGGCCTTCTACGCCAAGGGCGGCACCGCACACATCGAGTCGCTCACGGTGCACCGGCTGGACAGCACCTACCGCCTGGTGGACCGCGTGAAGCCACTGGTGGCCGCCCCGACCGGCGGTGAATTCCGCTCGAACCTCGGCACGTTGACGGTCACTCCCGCCGGTCACTGGTCCACGGGCAGTGCGGGCCGCGCCGGAACCTTCGACAAGGACTCCAACGCCATCTCGGCGCGCACAGCGACGGACCTGGACCTCACCACCCTGGTCCGGATCGGCGGCCCCGACCCGGACACCGGCGGCGCCCTCTCACTCCTCTGGCGCGCCTCCACCGACGGCACCGACGCCTACTGCCTCAACATCGACTCCGACCTGCGGGTGGTCCGCCTGGTCGCCAAGACCAACGGCAACTTCGACGACGGCGCCGCCCTCGCCCGCGTCCCGGCCCTGGTCCGCCGAGGCACCACGTACCCCGTCCGCATCCTCACCGAGGGCGACCGCATCCAGGTGTTCCTCAATGGCACGCGGATCATCGACGTGACGGACACGACGTACACCAGCGGCCATATCGGCCTCAACGTGTTCGGAGGGAGGGCGGCGTACCAGGACACGTACGCGAGGGAGCTGTGATCGCCGGTCAGGTTGACCTGTGACAGCGACCGTGGAGGCTTCGCCCACGAGTGCCGGGGCGGAGCCTCTGACAGACGGTGCCCCGTGCACGCTGTTGCCACGGCGTCGCCTCTGTCGCGGGCCGAAGAGTCGGGGAGCCGGGCGGCGCTTGGGATCAGGTGCGGCTGTCGGTGAGGTCTGCCAGAAGTGCGGTGATGACGCGGTCGGTGGAGGCGGCCATGTCGACGGAGTCGGGGGCGAGCAGCCACTGGATCTGGAGGCCGTCCATGACGGCGATGATCGCGTTGGCCGCGTCTTCGAAGTTCAAGTCGGCCCGGATTTCGCCGAGTTCGTGTGCTTCGGCGAGGGCCTCGGTGACGAAGGTGCGCAGCCCCGCGTAGCGGTCGCGGAAGTAGTCCTGGGCGGGGTGGCCTTCGGTGACGCTCTCCGCCGACAGAACGGCGTACAGGCGGACGATGCCTTCGCGTTCGGTGTTGCGGCGGGCGGTGTCGACAAGGTGGCGCAGGAAGGCCAGGCCCCGGGGGCGGTCGGGGCCGAGCTGTTCGATGTCGGTTTCGTCGCGCAGGGCGAGGACGCTGGTGAGCAGCTGGGCCTTGGAGCGGAAGTAGTGCAGGACGCCGGCCTGGGTGACTCCGGCGCGGTCGGCGATCTCCTGCAGGGAGGCGTTGTTGTAGCCGCGGTCGGCGAACGTGTCCGTGGCGATCTGGAGGATCTCCTGCCGTCGCTGCTGGGCTTTGAGGCTTTTCCCCCTGCGGGGCTGCCGCTCCCCGTTCGGCGTCTCGCTCATCGTGCGGAGTCTACGGGGCTGTCGATCAGTGGTCACGTCCACATCAAACCTGGGAAATAACTTACGCACAAGCACTTACTAAGTACTTAGTAAGTGTGCTTTCCTGCTCCTGTTCCGCCCACTTCGTGCCGCACCGCGGCCTGGAAGGACGAGCATGAGCCGCCCTGCCCTCCCCGATGACACCGAACTGTCCGACCGCATCCGGACCCTGGATCTCGAGTCCAAGGTCCGGCTGCTGACGGGCGCGAGCCTGTGGAGACTCCCGGCCGAGGCCCGCCTCGGACTGTCCGCGGTGACGATGTCGGACGGCCCGCAGGGAGTGCGGGGGACCGGCGACGACTCGGCCGAAACCGGCCTGCTGGCCCCGGCACCGAGCGCACTGGCGGCCACCTGGGACACCGAGCTCGCCGAGCGGCTGGGGACCCTGTTCGCGACGGAGGCGCGCCGCAAGGGCGTCGACGTCGTCCTGGGCCCGGTGGTCAATCTGCAGCGCACCCCGGTCGCCGGCCGGCACTTCGAGTACTTCTCCGAGGACCCGCTGCTCACCGGCACCCTGGCCGCCGCCCTCGTACGCGGACTGCAGAGCCGGGGCGTGAGCGCGTGCCTGAAGCACTTCGTGGCCAACGACTCCGAGACCGACCGCACCCGCTACCGCTCCCGGCTGGACGAGCGCACCCTGCGCGAGGTCTACCTGGCCCCGTTCGAGCAGGTCCTCGCCGAGGCCGAGCCCTGGAGCGTCATGGCCGCCTACTCAGGCGTCGACGACGGCACCGAGTCGGCGCCGATGACCGAGAACGCGCGACTGCTGCGCGAGGTGCTGAAGGAGGAGTGGGGTTTCTCCGGGCCTGTGGTCAGCGACTGGGCCGCCACCCGCTCGACCGTGGCCTCCGCCGTTGGCGGCCTTGACCTGGTGATGCCCGGACCTGACCCCCTGTGGGGCGAGCCTCTTGTGGAGGCCGTGCGCGCGGGCGAGGTGGACGAGCGGCTCATCGACGACAAGGTGCTGCGGCTGCTGCGCCTGGCCCGGCACACCGGCCGGCTCGGCGAACCCGGACAGAACCCCCAGCCGCCTGCCGCCCCTACGGGGCCGGGGGAGGAGGAGTTCCGTCTCCTGCGCGAGGTCACGGCCCGCGGCATGGTGCTGCTCCGCAATGAGGGGGACCTGCTGCCGCTGGCACCGGAAGCCGGCCGCGACCAGGCGGATCTGCTTCCGCCGGCGCCGGAAGGCATCCGCAGCGTCGCGCTGATCGGCCCCAATGCCGTGACCCCGTACCTCCAGGGCGGCGGCAGCGCCTACGTCCCGGCGGTGCGCACGGTGTCGTACGAGGACGGGCTGCGCGCCGCACTCCCCGAAGACGTACACCTGTCCGTGCACCGTGGCGGAGACTCCCGCCTGCGCCCGCCGTACCTCACCGACGCGCTGATCATCGACCCCGGCACCGGTGCCGCCGGCGTGCGAGCCGACCACCTCGACGCCGACGGCAACCGCATCGGCGGCGAGACAAGCCTCTCCGGTGACTGGAGCGGGTACCGCGACTTCGGGCCCGAGACGCACCGTGTGGTGCTGCGCACCGTGCTGACCCTCACCGAGCCGGGGACGCACCGCCTGGAGATCGGGTGCGTCGGCCGCTACGCGGTGACCGTGGACGGCGAGGAGGTCTTCTCCGGGGACGACGACCGGGGTGTGGAGCTGATCTTGGACTCCACGCACAGCAACCCGCCGCTGCGGGGCATCGACCTGGAGGTGGGGCCGCAGCCGCGCCGGATCGCTCTCGGGCTCGACCTCACGGTGGTCGAGCCCGGCGGCTACGACCGCTTCGTCACCGCCCAGTTGCGCCACGCCCCGCCCGGGTGCACGCCGTACGAGGAGATCGCCGAGGCCGCCACAGCGGCCCAGGCAGCCGATGTGGCCGTGGTCGTCGTCGGCACCAACGAAGAGGTGGAGTCCGAGGGTTGGGACCGCACCGCCCTCGACCTGCCCGGCCACCAGAACGACCTGGTCCGCAAGGTGCTCGCCGCCAACCCGCGCACGATCGTCGTCGTCAACGCCGGCGCCCCCGTGCTGCTGCCCTGGGCCGACGAGGCACCCGCCCTGCTGTGGGCGTGGCTGCCGGGCCAGGAAGCCGGGCACGCCCTGGCCGACGTCCTGCTGGGCCGCATCGAGCCGTCCGGCCGACTGCCGTGGACGCTGCCCGCCCGGGCGGAGGACGTCCCCGTCCCCGACGCCGTGCCCCGCGACGGCATCGTGGACTACAGCGAAGGCGTGCACATCGGCCACCGGGCCTGGGACAAGGGCGGCCTCGCCCCGGCCTTCTCCTTCGGCCACGGGCTCGGCTGGTCCCGCTGGACGTACGAGTCCGTGGCCGTCTCACAGTCGTCCGTCTCCGCCGTTCTGCCCAGCCCCGCAGGCGGAGACGGGCTCAACCTGACCGTGGACTTGACCAACACCGGCCCCCGGGCCGGTCGTGAGGTCGTCCAGGTCTATCTGGAGCCGCCGCGGGACGGCATCGACCGGCCGGTGCGCCTGCTCGCCGGCTTCGCCACCGTCCAGGCGGCGGCAGGCAGCCGCACTATCGCCGACCTGCACGTGCCGGCCCGCGCCTTCCAGATCTGGGACACGGCCACAGGACGTTGGCGTACCCCGCCCGGCCGCTACCGGCTGCACGTCGGACGCTCCAGCCGTGATCTGCGCCTCATGGCCGAGGTGACCGTCGACGACGGCGGGTTCCACGCCGCAGGCTGACCCACCCGGCAGTACCGATTACCCCCTTTGTCGCCACCCCCTTCTTCTTCACCCTCGTTCGACCGCAAGGAGCCGCACCATGCGAACCACCCGTCCCACCACCAGAACCGTCCAGATAGCCTGCGCCACCGTCGCGGCCGCCCTGCTGGCCACCGGCTGCGGCCGCAGCGACGACTCCGCGAACGCCGATGCCCCGGCGAAGGTCAGCAGCGGCAAGGCCAAGGGCAAGCTCGTCATGTGGTCCATGGGCGACAAGGCCGACAAGGACCTGGAGAGCCTGGCGAAGAAGTTCGAGCAGGCGAACCCGGACGTGTCGGTCCAGATCACCGCGGTGCCGTGGGACGCCGCGCACGAGAAGCTCACCACTTCGATCGCCGGCGGCAACACCCCGGACATGTCGCTGATCGGCTCCACCTGGATGGCCGAGCTGGCCGCCATGAACGGCTTCCAGGCCACCCCGGCCTCGTTCAAGGAGTCCGCGTTCTTCCCCGGCCAGTGGGACACCACGAAGTACAAGGACATCTCCTACGGTGTCCCGTTCATCGCCGACACCTCGGTGATCTACTACCGGACCGACATCATCACGAAGGCCGGCATCACGGGCGCCCCGGCCAGTGACTGGGACGGCTACCTGAAGGACCTGAAGGCCATCCAGGACACCGCGGGCAAGCAGAGCCCCAAGCTGCGCCACGCCACCCAGCTGCAGACCGGCTTCAACTCCTGGCTGTTCTGGCTGCCGATGGTGTGGCAGCAGGGCGGTGACATCTACGACGCCGAGACCAAGAAGTTCACCTTCGACTCGCCCGCGGCCACCAAGGCCCTGGAGTACTACAGCGGCATGTTCGAGGACGGTCTGACGCCCAATGACAAGACCGACGCCCGCCAGAACATCCAGAACGGGCTGATCGGCACCGTGCAGCAGGGCGCCAGCACCGGCGGTGACCTTCACAAGAACGCCCCCGAGCTGGACAGCAAGTGGAAGACCATGCCGCTGCCGCAGGGCACGCAGTCCGCAGGGCTGGCCGGAGGCAGTGACCTGGCGGTGTTCAAGGAGGCCAAGAACGCGGACGCGGCGTGGAAGTTCGTCCAGTTCCTCACCGAGCCGAAGAACCTGGCCGCGTACGCGGACACCTCCGGCAACCTGCCCGCCGCCGTCCAGTCCTGGTCGGAGGGCGAGCTGAGCCAGAACACCAAGATGGCGGCCTTCGAAGCCCAGCTGAAGGTCACCAAGGCCCCGCCGGCCATCACGACCTGGCAGCAGATCGCCGACGCGATCGACAGCGAGCTGGAGAAGCTCGCCTACGGCAAGGCCAGCGTCGCCGAGACACAGAAGACCCTGCAGTCCAAGGCCACCAGCATCGGCACCGGCCGCTGAAGCGCCGCCGCCCGCATCCCTCGTACGGACGGATGACCACCATGCCCACGAGCACCATCCCCGGGCAGGGCACCAAGGAGCGCGACGCCGCCGACGAACAGCCAGCGGTACGTCGCCTCTCCTCGCCGCGGCGCACCGCGCGGGGTCGCCAGACCCGCGCCGCCTGGACCCTCGCCGCCCCGTTCCTCGCCCTGTTCCTCTCCTTCATGCTGCTGCCGGTCGTCTGGTCGACGCTGATGAGCCTGACCGACACCAAGAGCGCCGACCTGCGCACCCCGCTGAACGTCTCGTTCACCGGCTTCGACAACTACGTACGCCTCTTCCAGGACCCGCAGTTCTTCACCGCTCTGCGCAACACAGCCGTGTTCGTGCTGGCAGCTCTGCCCCTGACCCTGGCCGCCGGGCTCGCCGCGGCGGTCGCCCTCGACCGCGGCATCCGCCGCTTCCGCGCCGTCTTCCGGGTCGGCTTCTACCTGCCGGTGATCACCAGCATCGTGGCCGTCGCCGTGGTCTGGAAGACCCTCCTCGAACCACGGGTGGGCCTGGTGAACACCGTCCTCGCCTGGTTCGGGATCGACGGCCCGGCCTGGCTGGCCGACACTCGCTTCGCCCTGCCCGTCATGATCCTGATGGCTGTGTGGCGCAACCTCGGCACCGTCATGATCATCATGCTCGCGGGCCTGCAGTCCGTGCCCCAGTCCCTGATGGAGGCGGCCGAACTCGACGGGGCCGGCGCCTGGCAGCGGTTTTGGCGGGTCACCTTCCCGCTCCTGCGCCCCGCCCTGCTGCTCACCTCCGTCACCACCGGCATCGGCTATCTGCAGTTCTTCGACGAGCCGTTCGTCATGACCGACGGCGGACCGCTGGACTCCACCCTGTCGACCACGCTGTACGCCTACAAACAGTTCGGCAACGGCAACTACGACATGGCATCGGCGGCCGGCTACGTCGTCTTCGTCCTGATCATCGCTCTCACCGTGCTGCAGTTCCGCGTGCTGCGCGACAAGGACTGATGCCCCATGACCACCGTCACCTCCGCCCCCACGCCGTCATCGGCCACGGACAACGTCCTACGACGCCGCCACGTCCGGCAGAAGTGGGGCCAGCCCTGGCTCTACCTGCCGCTCACCGGCCTGCTGCTGCTCATGGTCACACCGTTCCTGTGGATGCTGTCCGGGTCGTTCAAGCCCGAGGCCGACATCCGCAAGATCCCGCCCGACCTGATCCCCACCAGCCCCACGCTCGCCAACTACCGGGAGCTGCTCGGCACGTTGGACTTCACGGGCATGTTCGCCAACTCCGTGATCGTGGCCCTGGCCGTCACCGCGGGCAACCTGATCTTCTGCTCGATGCTCGGATACGCCCTGGCCAAGCTGGAGTTCCGCGGACAGCGCGCCGTCTTCACCCTGGTCATCGCGACCCTCATGGTCCCCGGCCTGGTCACCTTCGTACCGCTGTACGTACTGGTGGCCAACATGAACCTGACCGGCTCCCTGCTCGGGCTGATCCTGCCCTTCCTGGCCACCCCGTTCGGGGTGTTCCTGATGCGGCAGTTCATCTCCACCCTGCCCGACGAACTGATCGACGCTGCCCGCGTCGACGGCTGCAGCGAACTGGCCATCTTCTGGAAGATCATCCTGCCGCTGACCAGACCGGCCCTCGCCACCCTCGCGATCATCACCTTCCTCGGCTCCTGGAACAACTTCCTGTGGCCCCTGGTCGTGGCCCAGAACGAGAGCCAGTACACCCTCCCCGTCGGCCTCGCCCTGGCCAGCAGCGGACAGGACTTCACCCGCTTCGGCATCCTCCTCGCCGGCTCCGTCGTCGTCCTGCTCCCGGTGACCATCGTCTTCCTCCTCTTCCAGCGCCACTTCGTCGCCGGCATTGCCACCACCGGCCTGAAGTAGGCCCCAGCTCCGGCGCCCTTCCTCGGCCCCCACGCGCCGGCTTCGTACCACCGCCGTCATGCACACGCGTCGTGCATGGCAGTCATGCACGCAAGGAGCCGCACCATGAGAACCACCACCCGGCAATGGCGCCGGACCGCCCTGGCAGCCGCCGCGACCCTTCTGCTGGCCACGCTCCCCGTCCTTCCGGCAGCCACCTCGGCGTTGGCCGGCACCGCGCCCGCCAAGGCGTCGGTCTGGCTCACCGACCTGTCCACCGACACTCACCTGGCCAAGCAGCCGTCCGTGACATGGAAGACCGGCCCCGCACCGTCCGGCTCATCCGGTTCGACCATCACCGTGGACACCACCCGCAAGTACCAGCCGATGACCGGCTTCGGTGCCTCGTTCACCGACTCCTCCGCCTGGCTGGTCGGCACCAAGCTCGACAAGACACAGCGCGCCGCGCTGATGCGCGACCTCTTCAGCCGCCGCGACGGCATCGGCCTGAACGTCCTGCGCCAGCCCATGGGCGCCAGCGACTTCACCGTGAGCGGCAACTACTCCTACGACGACATGCCCGCCGGCCGGAGTGACCCCGAGCTCGCGCACTTCACCGTCGACCACGACCGCTCGTACACCATCCCCCTGCTGAAGCAGGCCCGCAGACTCAACCCGCAGTTGGCCGTCATGGCCACCCCGTGGAGCCCGCCGGGCTGGATGAAGACCAGCGATTCGATGATCGGCGGCCGGCTGCGGGCTGACGCCTACCAGCCGTACGCCGACTACTTCGCGAAGTTCCTCAAGGCGTACGCGGCGGCCGGTGTCCCGGTCCGCTACGTCACCCCGCAGAACGAGCCGCTGCACGAACCGGCGACCTACCCGGGTATGTACCTGCCCGCCGACCAGCAGAAGACCTTCATCACCCGCTACCTCGCCCCGACCCTGAAGAAGCAGGGCCTGTCCACCGGCATCCTGGGCTACGACCACAACTGGGACGTCACCAGCTACCCCGAGTCCCTGTACGCCGACCCCGCCACCGCCAAGAACGTCGCCGGTACGGCCTGGCACTGCTACGGCGGTGACGTGCTGGCCCAGAGCGTCGTCCACAACGACTACCCCAACAAGCCCGCCTTCCAGACCGAGTGCTCCGGCGGCAACTGGGAGGGCGACGCGCAGGCCGGCTTCGCCGGCGCGATGGACAACGTCATCAACGGCCCCCGGAACTGGGCCCAGAGCATCGTCCGCTGGAACATCGCCCTGGACGCCGACGGCGGCCCCAGGAACAACGGATGCGAAGGCTGCCGCCCGGTGGTGACCGTCTCCCAGAACGCCGACGGCAAGTGGACGTACACGCCCACGGCCGACTACTGGGGACTCGCCCAGGCCAGCAAGTTCGTCCAGCCCGGCGCCCGCCGGGTCGCCTCCAACACCTTCGGCAAGGGCAGCCTCGAGAACGTCGCGTTCACCAACCCCGACGGCTCCACCGCACTGGTCACCTTCAACTCCGGCAGCACGGCACGCATCTTCAGCGTGGGCTGGGGCGACCGCCACTTCACCTACACCCTGGCCGCGGGAGCAGCCGCGACCTTCACCTGGACCGGCAACCAGCACGGCACCACCGACCCGGCCGCCATCGGCTCCATCGACATCCCCTTCCGTAACCCTGACGGCAGTAAGGCACTGATCAGCTACGACAGCAAGTTGCTCACCCAGCAGCCCCAGGTACGCATCGGCGACCAGTGGCTCGGCTACACCCTGCCCACCGGCGCCTCCCTCACCCCGCCCACCAGCGAGGCGGCCCTACCCCGCGACAACTGGCAGGCAACAGCCTCGTCCAGCAGCTCGGACGACCCGCCGTCCAAGGCCATCGACGGCGACGCGGCCACCCGGTGGAGCCTGGGACACGGCATGCAGTCCGGCGACTGGTTCCAGGTCGACCTCGGCTCGACCCAGACCTTCGACCAGCTCGTCCTGGACACCAGCGCCTCGGCCGGCGACTTCGCCCGCCAGTACGAGGTGTACACCTCCGACGACGGCACCACCTGGGGCAAGCCGATCGCTACCGGCCCTGGCAGTACCGTGAGCCGGATCCTGCTGCCCACCACCACCGCTCGCTACATCCGGGTGGTCAACAAGTCCAGCTCCGGCAGTTGGTGGTCCATCCACGACCTGTCCGTCCTCGCCCCCGACGGCAAGGCCACTTCGAACGCGAGCGTGACCAAGGGGGTTCAGCGCAAGAGTGCTGAACTGTCCGACGGCACTCGGCTGTCGGTGACGTACAACTCCGGCAGCGGCACTGCCGCGTTCGACGTCCCATGGGGCGATACGACGTACAGCTACCGACTGCCCGCTGGCGCCGCCGCGATCCTCACCACACGGCCCGCCTGAAGCACGATCAGAACGCCTGCCAACAGCCGTGGGCCCGCACGGTGAAGCAACCCGTGTCGGGCCCATCCGGCCGCACGAATCTCCGGACGGGCCCCGCCGCAGAGCCTGCGGGTGTGGGGCCTCTGTGCGTTGGAAGGGGAATCCGCTGCGGGCGGGTTCGAGATCCCCCTCCGGGCTGGCGCGATCGCCGCGCAGCCCCGGACCATTTTTGCTGTGCGACGGAGTTGGGGACGCATTGGGGACACAAGGACAGGAACAGACCGACAAAGACGAAGGGATGCCGACACAGCTCACCCCTTCTGACCAGCGAAAACGTCACGGATCGGCGTTGATCGACAAGGGCCGCCAAGATCCCGAATAGACTCATAATCCGTCGGCCGTGGGTTCGAGTCCCACCCGCCCCACTAGAAACGTGTCCTGACCTGCGGAAACGTTCCTCGTGAGGTGTCGGAGCGTCAACTCTGGCTCATCGGACTGAATCCGCTGCTCGTTAGTTCGGCCATGGCTCCATGTGCTGCGGTATGTGCTTCGATGACCTGCGCGGATGCGGCGGATCCTTGGTCGATGCGGACCTCAGTAGGCGGCCCGCCCGACCGGAAGCGCAGGAATTGGGGACGCTGTGGGGACGCGGGGTGCGGGACGGCCGCATGGGTACCCGTCACCTCCATGCCGCTGCAACTGTGGCTTGCGTGGTCGAGGAAGCTGGAGAGTCGACGCCCGAGACCATCACCGGAGGGGAGGGAAGTCGGCTATGTGTGGGGCTGGAAAGGGACGTCCCAATTCGGTGCCTGCTGCGCAGTCAGGCATCTGCAGCGCCGCCCGGCTTGCCACGTTCCGGCAGGGACGGTGGGGCTCCAGGCTCCATGGCGCAGTTCGCCGTTGTAGCGCGCCCGTGGCTGCAGAAGCGCGGCGATCTTACCGTCGTAGTGGATGAGGTCTCGGCGTCGCCTGAACCCACACCAGCCGTTGCTGACAGTTTTCCGCATGGCACGAAGGCCGTGGGATGAGTCTGCAGGGCCGAACTCGACGATCTCCGGCTAACCGCCTTCCTCTGCCAGGCGGCCTTTGGTCGGGGCAGTGCTGCGACTCTGAAGAGCGGTCCCTGTCATCCCGCCCACAAAGAATGGCGCGGGGCGCCACACCGCAGTTGGGCGGCACGGTCTCCACGTCTTGGGAGTCGAAGACGCAGGGCGCACAGACGCGTAGGAAAGCGCAGGCCAGCCCTTCTGTCGCGCTGCCGGGTGGAGAGCAGAGGCTCGGCGTGCGGGAGGGAGCCGCCAGGCGCACTGAAACCATGAACGGGAACGTCCCACCGCGCCACCCGATTGGGGGAAGGACGGGAACCAGCCGTCCAAGCCTTCCGGTAAGTCGAGGAAGGGCCTGCTCACCCATGCCGCCGCGGCCGTAGGCGGACTGGTCGTCGGCGTCCTGATCGGCGTGGCGGGATCAGGGGGCGACGACACGGCCGCGCCCGCACCGACAGCCACCGTCACCAGGACCGCCACTGCAACGGCCACCGAGATGGCTACCGAGACTGCGACCCCCAGCCCCCAGGAGACCGAGGCCGAAGGCCCGGCTTCGAGAATCCCTGCCAGCACGCGCACCGGGCACGACGGCCAGCCCACGTCTGGCGAGCAGGGGCAGACCCGTCACGGGGGGAACCAGCCTGCCCCTGCACGCTGGAGCCCGCTGCCCCCTCCACAGAGGGCGGGCCCCTTGACCCTCATGATCGGGTCGCTTCCTACAGCGGACTGTGGCTCCGATGTGTCACACGTGACCGTGTTAGGCGGCCATACGGCCGTGTGGAGGCGGTTACGGCTTGGCGGCCTTGGCCTTCTTCTTGGCCTTCTTCGCCTTCTCCTCGGCTTTCGTGGCCTTCTTGGCCTTGCCCTGCTTCTTTAGCTTCGGAGGGCCCCCAGCTCGTGTCGCCGTATTGGGCCGGCCACGCGGGATGGGAGGGCCCCGTCTCTTCCGTGCAGTCTGCGGAAAGGCGCGCGTCGGCCTCTGGGGGCCCGGCGAGCCGTGGGGAGGCGTCCGGTGTTTTGGAGGGAAGGGGAAGGCCGGACGGTGATGTGGCCTCGTCGGCGGATGCTTCCGGCGCAGTGGTGGTGCGGTCGGTGGGCTTTGGGGTGGCAGAGCGGTGCGGGTGCTCGCCGCCGGCGGGTACTTGGAGGTGCGGCTGGGCACGGACCGGGACCTGTAGCGGGCCCAGGTCTTGTTCCGCCTCGCGCTGAGCGCCCTTGCGGTGCCGGGGCTGGTCAGAGGGTGACGCGGATCTTGGATTGCTTGTGGGGAAGCTGATCCCAGTCCTCCATCACGCGGGCGGTGAGTCCGTGGGCCTTGGCGCGAGCGATGAGAGTGTCGGAGCGGTAGTAGAAGTCCTCGCGCAGGACGTGGTGCTCCGTGCCGTCGGTGCGGTTGTAGGTGAAGTCGAAGAAGGCATTCGGCGCCATGACGCGGCCGATGTGCGCCAGGCATTCGTCGATGACCTCGAGGGGGCTGTGGGAGAACACGCTGTGGGCGTGCACCACCGTGAAATACGCGTCGGGCAGGGCGGCCAGTCGCAGGTCGCGGACCAGGCCCAGATGGGGGAGCTTGCCCTGGAGTTCCCGTTCGGCGAGGGTGTCCCGGGCCGCGAGGAGGATCTCGGGGGAGATGTCGATGCCGTAGTAGTGGCCGGCATCCAAGTAATCGATGAAGCGCCAGCCGGCCCGCAGGTTGCCGCAGCCGATCTCCAGCATCCGGTCCTCGGAGCTGAGTCCGTGCCGGGTCAGGTAGTCGAACTGCATCTGGCCAAGCGCCAGCCACCGCTCGTGGGAGGCGCTGCCGACGGCGGCCGCGGGGCTGGCGGCGGTGTCGGCCTTCATCACCGCCCGGTAGTAGGCCACGTGGTCGCGGGTGGTCAGCCGCAGCCTGTAGTCACGGGCGAGGCGACGCAGATGGGGCCGTACGCGGCCGGGGTTCCGCAGGGCATAGCGGATCTTATGAGTAAGGCTGGCGCGGTTGACGCGGGTGCGCGCCGGGCCGGTGGGCTCGGTCATCGCGGGGCCTCCTTCTCGTCTGCACACCCAACGACAATGGGGGCAGAAAGGCCCGGTAGGTCCCCCAGCCGGGCGCGTGCGGCAGCGGCGCGGCCTGCCAGGAGCGGGCGTAGCGGGGTGGATCGTGACGGTCAGACACGATGATCGGCATCACGGCGCGCTGCGGCCGTGATGCTGGCGGGGGTGCGGGGCGTCGGCTGACGGGATCTTCCCCAGCTGCGCGGTGTACTCGCGGAACTCGTGCCGGATGCCTGATCTCTGCGTTCATCGTGCATACCTGTACTGCGTGCGGGAGGCTGTGTCAGCGGCTCGCCCGGCGCGCCTCCCCCGTCGTTCCGGGCGGGCCGTGTGCCGCAGGTGATCGTTCCGCGCCCCTGGAGTGAGCCGGGGCGGGTTCTGGTGCCGTGGCCTGGGCCGCTCCGATGGACTTAGGGTCTCTGTGTGAAGGCCTTCGCGCGGGAGGAGCAGCGGCGCGATCTGGCCGGTGTCGTGTACGTGCCTGCCGCACAGGATCCTGACCGGCTCGGAGCGGCGCTGCGCGCCGAGAAGGCGCTCGTCGCGCTGAAGGTGCGCTACAGCGGATCCGACCCGGAGCGGGCTCCCTGGCTCGTTGCCGCGCGCCCTTTCCCGCTCGGGCCCGATCTGACACGGCAGCTCGAACAGCTCGGTGCCGCCGTCTTCGCGCTGTGCGACACGGCGCAGGACCTGTACGCGGAGGGGGAGCCGCATGTCCGGGCCGCGCTGGACATCGGTGTGCCCGAGGACCTGCGCGGTCGCGAGCTGGGCCGTCGCATCGAGCTGTTCCGGCTTGACGTCGTCGTGAGCCAGGGCATTCCGCGGGTGACCGAGATCGAGGAGGCCTTCGGCAACGTCGGAAAGATGCACGCGTTCGAGCGGGCGTACGGCGTGAATGCCGGCGACCTGTTCCGGGCCTTTCACCGGCGCGGAATCGAACGGATCTGGATGGACGACCAGTACCCCACATACCGGCCGGAGAACGAGCTCGCCGCCCGCCGCATGCGGGAACAGTTCGGCCGCCCGGTGGATGTGGAGTTCTTCTCCTGCTTCCGCGACGACGGGCGCAGGGGCTGGCGCTTCTGCTACGTCAAGGAGTTGCGGCAATACGAGGAGCGGCTCCGCCGGGAGATCTTCGCGGCGGCGGAGCGGCTGATCAACCCGCTCTTCCACGGCTACGGCACCAAGGCGCTGCTCTCGCTCGTCTGGGACCCGGTCCTGGAGTCCCGGATCGCCGGGCGGCTCGGCGCCCGGACCATGACCGTGCTCCGCAGGGGCGTCCCACGGTCGCAGGTGCTGCCGGCCCGTCCCGACCCGGCGCTTGTGGAGAAGCTCAGGGCGTGCGGCCGCGAGAAGGTGCTGAAGGTGATCGACTCCGACACCTCCGAGTTCACCTGGGGAAGCCGGGGAGTCTTCTTCGGCGACCACTCGGCCAGTAGCTGGCGCCGCGCGCTGGACGCGGCCGCCGCCGGCCACGTCCCGGGTCGCCCGGAGGCCACCGGCTCCCGTTTCGTGATCAGTGACCTGGTCGACAGCGATCGGTTCGACGTCGAGTTCCTCCACCCGCAGAGCAGGCAGCTGTGCCTGCTGCCGAGGGCACGTATCCGCCTGACTCCGATCTACGCCCGCGAGGGGCACGGCAGCGAACTCCTGGGCGGCCACGCCACGTTCGTCAACACCAGCCGCAAGGTCCACCTGGGCCATCACGCCGTCTGCACACCCTTCGTCCCGTCCTTCACCCAGGCCTGACCATGCCGCCGGGCGCCTGTTCTCAACCCCGAGGGCCCGGGCAGTCTGCTGGTCGAACGGAAGAAGGACGCGGTCTTTCACACGCGCCGTGCTGGAGGTGCTCGGCAAGGCGACGGCGGGCAGGTGGTGTCCAAGGCCCCAGAACCCCGCGAGGTTCCGGCCCTTGTGGCCGACAGCCAGGGCCGGATGCCGCATGACGCATGAGACCCGCTTGGGGCCGGCAACGGGGGGCTGGTCCGGTGCTGAGTGACCTCCGCAAGGTGGCCGAGAACACGCCACCGGAGCGTGATCGGTACATCGACCTGCTGCGAGCCGTGGCGATCACGATGGTCGTGCTCGGCCACTGGCTGGTCGTCGCCGTGACCTACGACGAGATCGAGGGTCTCAGTGGATTCAGCGCGCTGGTGGCCATGCCGTGGAGCCACCCGCTGACCTGGCTTTTCCAAGTCATGCCGCTGTTCTTCCTGGTGGGCGGTTACGCGAACGGAGCATCGCTTCTGGCCCACCGGCGGCGCGGAGGTGACGTCGCCGGCTGGCTGCTCACCCGCAGCGGCCGCCTGCTGGGCCCCACGACGGTGTTCCTCGTCGCCCTGACGGGGTCCGCGCTGCTCGCCCGCCTCCTCGGCGCGGACCCCCAACTCGTGGGCACCGCCGTCTGGTTGGTCTCACTCCCGCTGTGGTTCCTCACCGCTTACGTCGCCGTGGTGGTCCTCACCCCGGTGCTGTACCCACTGCATCAGCGGGTCGGGAGGATCCTGCCGGCCATCCTGGTCACAGCGGTGGCGGCAGCCGACATAGCCAGGTTCCTGCTCGGACTGCCCTACGCCGCCGCCAACTACCTGCTCGTGTGGCTGGCCGTCTACCAGATCGGCTTCGCCTGGCGCGACGGCAGGCTCACCGACCGCCGACGGCTGGCACAGGCGGTGACGGCGGGCGGCCTCCTCTCGCTCGTGCTGCTCACCGCGGTGGGACGGTATCCGGTCAGCATGGTCACCGTCCCCGGCGAACAGGTGCAGAACACCGCACCGCCCACCCTTGCCCTGCTCGCGCTCGCGGCAACCCAGATCGGCCTCGCGCTCCTGCTGCGCCCACGCGCCGATCGCTGGCTGGACAGGCGCCGCCCATGGCTCATGGTGGTGGCCGTCAACAGCGTGGTCCTGACGGTGTTTCTGTGGCACATGGCCGCTGTCGTGCTGGCCGCCGTCGCGCTCTATCCCCCAGGGCTGATGCCCCAACCGCCGGTGGGCTCAGCCGACTGGTTCCTGTGGCGACTGCCCTGGCTGGCATGCCTGCTCCTCCTGCTCACGGTACTCGTGGCCATCTTCGGCCGGGCAGAACGACGTAGCCGCCGACCAGACCACGATGCGGCACACCGCGACGTCCGATGGGGCGGAAAGGCCGTACGCCTGGTGCTGACGTACGCCGCGCTGGCCACGGTTCTTGTCGGGCTCCTCGTCATCACAACGGCAGGCCGCGCAGACCACGGCCCCCTCGGCCTGCCCAGCGGGGCACTACTGGCCTACCTGCTGGGCACCGCCGTCTTGTGGCTCCTCCCACCGCGCCGGCCGCGACAGCCGTCCCCCTCATGACCCGCCGCCTCACTCACGAGGGCAGGGCAGCGGGCGTCCCACGGCTCCTCAGGTAGCCGCCACCCGCTGTACTACTCCGCCAGTGGCACACCGCTGTCCCGTGACGTCGAACGTTGAGCGCGTGCCATCGGAGTTTGAGTGGAAGGGCACGGGGCGCGCTGCCGAGTTCTGTACACCGGGCCGCTCACCGAGGCCGTGCGCCAGCATGTGCGCGATCATCGGTCATTGGTGCGAGCCGAGCCCCGTGGGCGGATGCAGACCGTTCTCGGGAATTCCTGGCGCCTCACTGGGCAGGCTGTTCGGCTGCCCTTCGGCGTGGCCATGGCCGTCCCGGGCGCCGTGTTCCGGGGCCGGGGGCCGGCAACGGAGCACTAGCTGCTGAAGAACGCCGAGGACGAGTACGCGGTCACCGCGTTCGTCGTGGCCATCTGCCCGACCGCCGAGCGCATGCCGGGTGCAGGCCGGCTCCAGAGCGCACCGGAGGGAGCCCTCATCACGGAGAACGAGTTGCCGATCCCCGATTGCCGCAGGCTCAGCACCAGGATGATCCTCGGCCGGCTCCCGCACCTGGCCCAGACGGACCTGGCCACGGTCGGCGCCTATGAGCGCCGCCCACGCGGGCCGCTCCGCGCTCCTGAGCAGGGTCGCGGATCTGCTCGGGCCGGAGCCCTGGCCCGGCTACGACCGCCTGAACGAGGACGAGATCATCAAGCGGCTCGGTGACGGTGAATCGGGCCTGATCCGGCGGGTGCTGGACTACGAGCGTCGCCATCAGGCACGCTCCGCCATCCTCGCGGCCGCCGAACCAGCCCACGCCTGACCCGCCCGGGTCGGCGGGGCCACCCCTGGTGCCGCGCCCTGTTCAGGGCTGCCGTCGTACCCCGGGCTCACGCGGCAGGCCGCGGGGGCTCGGGGTACGACGGTGCTGGTACGTCCACAGCTGATCCACGAAGGTGAAGCCGAAGGACTCGAAGAGCCGACGGGCGGCCTGGCTGTCGGGGTGCGGGGCGTCGTTGACGACGAGGGCGACCTCGGTGGCGCCTTGCTCGGCCAGCAGGACCAGCGCCTGGCTGAGCAGCTTGCGGCCCAGGCCATGGCGGCGGCAGGTGGGCAGGGTCTCGATCCAGTAAACGGTCGCGGTGCGGTCGGGCCCTGGGCTGACCACGGCTTCCGCGACCGGCTCGGCGGACTCGCGGATGATCAGTCGGTGGCCCGGGGGGCAGTCGCAGGGGAAGACGTCGGCGACCAGCTTGGCGGGCGAGGGCTCGGCAGGCAGTGCGCAGTGCAGGTAGCAGCCCTGGCAGCGGCCGGTGAAGCCGCTCTGCAGCAGGGCGTCGTGGGTGGCGCCACGGTGCGTGCGGGGCAGGCCGCCCGGCCCCAGCGGACCTGGCGGAGCGCCGACAAATGCCTCGATCTGCGGGCAGTGGGCGAGGGCGCCGAGAGCGTGGCCGATCAAGGCACGCAGGGCAGGTGGGTCCTCGTGGGCATAAACCCAGCAGATCACCCCGGTGTGCACATCGGTCCAGGACAGGTACGCGATGATGCCGTGGGGGCAGTCCTCGGCATCGGCCAGGACCCTGATCTGCGGCCGAGCCGGTACTGCCCAGTGGGCTGGGCTGGCAGGGCCGCGCCGCGCGGCAGCCAGCCTCTCCGGGGTGCAGTGCGGCTGTCCCGGCAGCCGGTCGGCATCAATCAGTTCTCGCGCCCCCGGTTCATCCTCGGGGCGATACGGGCGCACCGTCGACCCGCTCTCGGGGCTGAATGAAAAGGCCATGCTGTCCGTCCGCACACGTGCTGACTTTCTTATCAGCTATCTGTCAGCGTCCTCCGCTTCGCCCTTACTGTCACGAGGGGCGGCGGCTGTGCCGTTGATGACGGGCCCGCCGCGCTGCGCGGAGGTGCCGTACAGGGAGCATGCGGGGAAAGTGGCCTGCTGGGCTGCGGTCAGCAGGGCGCGCACTTGGTCGATGACCGGCTTGTGCAGGGGCAGCGTCAGGTGGCCGACGCGGGGCACGAGAACGTTGCGAGCCTTGAGGTCGGGATGGTCGATACGGCCCTTGGCGGCGGGGATGACGGCCTCGTCCAGGTCGCTGTAGAAGGCGACGAACTGGGTGCGGCATCCCGCGGTCGGCTCGGCGAGCTCGGTCAGCAGCTCGCTTCCCGGCTGGAGCTGGCGCAGCAGCGGATGGGGCGGGGCCAGCAGAGCCGTTGCGGTCCCGCCGTGGGGCGTCGCCAGCGTGAGTACCAGCGGCACGTACGCGTCCCCGCCGAGCCGCTGCACATAGTAGCGGGCGACCAGTCCGCCCAGGCTGTACCCGATCACGACCGCGGGCCTCCCGCTGCGGGCACACGCCGACTCCACCTGGTCGCCCAGAGCCCGGGCTGCCGTGCGGATGTCCGGGCCGAACCCGTTCAAGGCGACCGGGATGAAGGGGCCCACGCCGCAGCCGCGCAGTCCGCGCTGCAGCGGCGAGACGACCGATGCCTCGTCGGCCAGTCCGTGCACCAACAGCACCGGGATCCCCGAATCGGCCAGCGGCGGTTCACCCGGGCCTGACGACCGCCTGGACATGGCGCGACCGAACTGCCCGGTCAGCTGCCCGACGCCCTCCGCAGCCATCTCGAGGGGGAGCCGGGCCAGGCGTGCCGCCGCCCTGCCTGCCTCGACACCGACACCGCGCACCGGTGACCGCCCCGGCACCGACAGCTGCGGCCTGATAGGAATGCCCGTAACCGTTCACCTTCCCTGCATGAACCCGCACTCGCCCTGCCCATCGGGGCATATTGGGCATATCGGCGTCTTTGAGTCAAGCCCGATGCGGGAAGCCAGGTCAGCATGGTCCCTCTGTGCTTTTGCCTCCTCCGGGAGTTCCCTCGTCCCACCACGTCGGCACGGCCCCGGAACCGCGCCCAGGGTCCTCGGCAGCGCCGGGATCACCGCGAAGGCACAGGCGGTGCTTTGGACCTACCGTGGTCGAAGAGGTGTCGGTGAGCCGAGCCGGGGTTGCGGAGGAGGCTGCGATGGAGGAGCACTTCGTCTGGGTGACGATGCGCCGCCTTCGGCCGGGTACCTTGGAGGAGTTCGAGAGGGCATGGCGCCCGGTGCCCTACCCGAAGGGGCTGCGCCGCGCCTTCGCGTATTGGTCCGAGGACGGGCAGGAGATCACCGGGGTGTCGTTCTGGGACTCCAAGGAAGCATGCGACTCCTGGCGGGCCTCCGAGCCGGAGGCGCAGCGGCGTGCGGCCATGGCCCCGTACGCCGTCGAGGAGCGGGAAGGCTTCTACCGGGGCCGTGAACTCGCCATCCCCCAGCGGTAGCCCGTGGGCGAGCGGAGGCGGTCCCAATCCCGCCGCGGTCTTGGTGCGCGTCTCCTCGCACGGAGGCCCACCGTCGTTCGCTGCCCCAGCAGCACCGGTATCACCAGGTGGCGTGACCGGTGCAGTGTTGTGTCCCAGCAGTTGGTGGAAGAGGGCGATGAAGGAGGGTTCTACCTGCGGTAGACCTGCTCCGCCTGCGGTCCTTTGCGCCCCTGGGTGACCTCGTATTCGACCCTGTCGCCCTCCCGCAGTTCCTTGAAACCGGCGCCCTGGATGGCGGAGTAGTGGACGAACACGTCCGGGCCGTCGTTGTCCGGTTGGATGAAGCCGAACCCCTTGTCGGCGTTGAACCACTTGACCGTGCCTGTTGCCATCAGTCCCATTCCTTGCCCTGGACATCCGGCTCCGCTGCAGCATCATCTCGGCGCAGGGACGCAGGACACGGCGCAGAGGCCCCGGCCGGGGGACACACCGACCGGGCTGCCTCGACGGCCCGGCCGCATCCGCCCCCTACCCTCGGCG
>NZ_BAAGPS010000029.1:0-34787 GCF_054783935.1 Streptomyces pseudoechinosporeus | reverse complement strand
CTCCGACACAGTGAGCGCCGGCCGCGCCCGGTCGGTCGTATGTCACGGCGCCGTCTCTCCACAAGGATGTAAGGGGCGTAAGGGAAGGAGGTCGAGGTGCTGGAGCGGCGCTGTCGTGGCTTTGCCCTGGCCGGGGGAGGGCAGTCGGCGGCTGTCGAAGTTCATGCACCGGCAGCATGGCGGCGGACCGCAACGCCGCTGTGTATCGCTACCGGCGGCGCAGGAGCCGGCGTGCGCTGAGCGCCAGGCTGACGTCCACCAGGTCGGTCGGGCGGGCCAGGGACCGTCCCGTGAGCTGTTCGTATCGGCGCAGGCGGTTGAGGACCGTGTTGCGGTGACAGTAGAGGCGTTCGGACGCGCGCTGTGCGGATCCGTCGCACTCCAGCCAGACGGCCAAGCAGACCAGGACGTAGCTCACCGGATAATCGCCGCCCTTGCTGCTGCGTACCCGCTCACGCCCGAACAGCGTGCCGCTCTCCCGACGGTTCGTTGAGTCGCGTTAGCGCCCCGACCGGAGATTCAGGAACTTCCGCCTGACTGATGACTTCCTAGCCGGCGTACCAAAACCTCGTGCCCGGGTTCCGGCCGACGACCGGCGCCTGGAGACCGGATATGAGCTCGGACAATACAGACAAGGTGTATCGCGTTTGGACTCGCGACCTTAAATCTCAAGCTTAGGGCCTGTCTCGAAGTCGGGTGTGAGCTCGTGACAAGATCGCGGGATGCTGCGACTCACCGATTTCATTATCGACTGCCCGGACACGATGAAGCTGGCGGCTTTCTACTCCGAGGTGACGGGCCGTCCGATCAAGGAAGGCAGCTCCGAGGACTGGGCCGGCATCCAGTTCGGCGAGATCGAGCTGGCATTCATCCGGGTGGACGACTACCGCGCTCCGCAGTGGCCCGACAGCGAGCACCCCAAGCAGTTCCACCTCGACTTCGAAGTGGACGAGATCGAGTCCGAGCAGCGCCGCGTCCTCGACCTCGGCGCGACGCTAAGGCAGGACTTCATCGGCCCCAACGGCTACGGCTGGCAGATCTACACCGACCCGATCGGCCACCCCTTCTGCCTGTGCCGCAACAAGGGCGTCATCTGGACCGACCAGGGCCCGATCTGGCCCAAGCGCGACTAAGCGGCTTGGATGCGGTTCGTTGCTGACTGTCGGATCCGGTCGCGTTGATGGTTCATGGCCTGGTCGACGACCTTGCCGATGGCGTCGGTGCTGGTCTGGGCGCGTTGCGAGTAATCCTGGTACTTCGCCTGGCGCCAGACCAACTCGATGTCGTTCAACTCCGGGCTGCGCGGTGGCAGGTAGAACAGCTCCACCCCGATCTTGGTCAGCTGCTTGCGGCGGCCCTTGAACGCCTTGGCCATGTGCGCTGAGGCGTTGTCCAGCACCACGGTGCACGGCCGCGAGCGTGCCCAGACGGGCAGCTGTCCATCGAGGCCGTCGGCGGCCAGCTCCAGGGCTGCGGCCCCACCGGGCAGGCCGGCCAGGTCCGCGCAGACGAACTCCAGCAGCATCCCGGCGTCGATCTTCCCGCAGGTGGGCTGCCAGAGAAGGTCCGGCGTGGTGCCCACGATCTGGGCGCCGAGCACGTTGACCCGGCGGTTCTTGGTGTCCTCACGGGGCACCACCGCCCGCTGCCCGATGCGCGAGTAGGTGTAGCCGGTGGGCATGGTCGGGGCGAAGCCGAACTCGTCCAGGAAGATCAGGTCGCGCTCGCCCGCGTGCGCCTCCATCCGTAAGTCCGCAAGTCCTCCAACCGGGCCCGGGCCGCTTGCTGGAGGACGGGGTCGGCCTGGTGCCGCACCGTGTCGCGGGTGCGTTTCCAGCGGAAGCCGTCACGGCGCAGCAGCTCCCACAGCCAGTCAGCGGAGATCTCTACTCCGCGCTGTTCGCGCAGCCAGTCGCGCAGTGCCGGGACGGTCCAGGTGATCCCTTCCGCGGCGGAGACGTCCAGCAGCCGTGCCAGCGCGGCGCGGTCGTCGTCGCCGAGCACCCTGGCCGGACGCCCCGGGCGTGGGGCGTCCGGCAGTGCCTTGACCCCGCCGTCGTCGAGGCGGTGGGCCGCCGCGCGGACCGTGACCACGTTGCACTCCAGCAGGTCGGCGACCTCGGGGGCGGTCTTGCCGCGGTCGAGCAGGCGGATGCACTCCGCCCGCTGCCGGGTGTAGCGGGTCAGATCCCGCCGAGCCAGCAGTTCGCGCAACTCGCGACGCTGATCGGCAGTCAACTCGATGCGGAGGAAGTTCGACATGGCGTCCCTCCCACAGGAGCCCTACCCAACCAGCAGCCAACTTCACCCGAGCCGCTTAGAAGCGATGTGGCCACGTGAGATGGATGACCCGCCGGGAAATGCGCCAGCCGTCATCGGTGCGTCGCAGGTCGTCGGCGTAGACGACGCTGGCGACACCGCCGCCCTCCAGCAGGCTCAGACCTTTGGATCGGGCCCGCACCTCGTCGCCCGGGCCTTCCGACACGACGATGTTCGTCGTATGGTGGGCTTTCGCGTGTCCGGGGGCGTTCATGAAGGTCGCGATCGCGTCCAGCCCGACGACCGGGTCGCCGCCGAAGACGCTGCCGTCCCACACCGCGTCTTCGGTGAGGCATTCGCCGAGACGGTCCAGTTCGTGGTCGTCCATGATGTGCGCCCACAGCGCCAGGGCCCTGCTGATTTCGACGGTGTCTTCATTCGTGGGTTTCACGTTCGGCTCTCCATTTTGTGCGTTGCTGGATCAGGCCTTGGCGCCGCTCAGCGTGGCCAGCACCTGGTCGTAGGCGCCGTTTGGCCTCGGCCGATCCTCTCCTTCGCCGCAGGGGCTGGGCGCGCCCGGCAGTCTCGACTATGGGGGTGTATCGGCGGGGGCGGGAGAGGATCACATATCCATGGACCGACGATCCTCCCCAGCCGGCCACCATGGAGATCGCAAGAAGGAGCTGCGGACCCTAGCGGGAGTGTCCTGGCTACGTAACTCGACTTCGCGGACGTTTTCCCAAGCCAGAGCCTGGACGGACGCACGTCAACCCCATTCGTGAACACCCCACCGCAGCTCAGAACCCCTGTCGGAGAGATCCGGCAGGGGTTCTTCGGCGTCGTACAGCAGCGAAGTACAGCAACTGGGCTGCTTGTGCTGTGGGGGCTCCCGCACATGGCTGAGTGAGGGGTGGTCAGGTGGCGGCTCGGAGCCGGAAATGCAGGTCGGTGGTGCTGGTGGGCGCGGGCTTGCCATGCGGATCGGTGACCGCGGTCACGGTCAGGCCGGCGGCCGTGGCCAACTTTCCGAACTCATCACGGGTGTACCAGTGCAGGACCCACGGGCGCTCCACCACGCTGCTGTCTGAGCCGTGGTGGCGCTCGTAGCGCAGAAGCCTCGTCTGCGTCCGGGCTGTCTCGTCGCGCTGCTCGGCGACGACGGACACCCGAAGCTCGGCGCCGTCAGGGGCGGCGGCCGTGCGTACCCGGCCGATCTGTTCGGCCGGGGTCGGTGCGGGGGTGAACAGGGGAACCAGGGCGATGCCGTCCTCGGCCAGGTGAGCGCGGATGCCACGCAGGGCGGCCAGCGCCGTGGCATCGTCGGGGAGCAGCGTGAAGGTCGGCCCGGCGAGGAAGATCGCCCGGTAGCGGCGTGGCAGGTTCAGGGCCTCCATGCGCTGGTGAAACACGGTGGCGGAGATGCCTTGCTCGTCTGCCCGGCGCCGGAGGCGCGCCAGCATGTCCGCGGAGGAGTCGACGCCCTCGACCTCGAGGCCGCGTCGGCGTAGCTCCAGCAGAGGATCACCGTCCCCGCATCCCAGCTCCAATGCCGGCACGCCGGTTTGCTGAACGAAGGCCGCATAGGGCTCGGGGTCCTGGGAGAAGGACTTCAGAGGTCCATAGAGCTCTGCGACGATGCCGGTGTAGAAGTCAGCTGGGTCCACGCCCGTCACCCTATGCAAACCGATGCCCGGCGTTCACTGGATCAGTCGCACTCATGAACGCCGGGTTCTTCCGGCTGTGTTGGGTCAGCGTCGGTCTGTGGCTCGCGGGTGCCCGGTGCCTGCGAAGGTGATCCAGCAGGTCTCGCGGGCGGTGTCCAGGAGGTACCAGATGCGGCCGCCGCCAGTCACCTCGATCTGCCACTGCTCGCAGGTCTGTCTGCGGTGGGTGCCGTGCGCCAGGCTCGCCGACTTCCTTAGGTATCCGTAGTGACTCGTCATCTGCTGGCCTGGTGCCGGTGTTCGATGCCGAGATCGTATAAGGGTGCGAGGGTCGATTGCGTGACCTTCCCGTGGTGACGTCGTTGATCGGATGACAGCACTGTGGGCGGGAGGGGGATCGGTGAGCCGGAGGCTGCCGCTCGGCGAGGGGGAGGCCGCCCGCACCGCCTGTGCCCGCGGTGTGCTGCGCGCGGGGGTGGAGGAGAAGACCGGCGAAGTCCTGTCGGCCGGTGTGCTGGCGCCATCACTCAAAGGAGGGGCACAGGGCCTCACTCGTGCCCGCCCGCCAACCCCACCGCCCCTCGCCGCAAGGCGACCCACGTGGCGGCGAGTGCCGAGGCCACGGCCAGGAGTGCGCACGCCGTCAGCGTTGTGGCGAGGATCGGCCAGGGGATCTGGGGCGAGGTGGGTGTCGACAGGATGGTCAGGGCGGTCCACATCGGCAGCAGGTTCAGGGCGGTGGTCAAGAGGCCGAGTGTGCCTCCGACCGTTACCACCAGCAGGGCCTCGGCGGCGACCATGCGCAGGGTCTGGCCCTTGGTGGCGCAGGGCGGCCAGGTCGCGGGTGCGGGGGCGGTCGGAGGTTGCCATGATCATGGTGTTGGTCAGGGAGATGGCCGTGTACAACAGGGCGATACCGAGGACGAGGAAGATGCCGAGTCGGGTTGTGCGATTGGTTTCGGGGTAATTCGACTGGACCCACTGGGCTTTGGTGAAGATCTCGCCGCCCGTGCCGCGCACCGCCTCGTGCAGGCCCCTTGCCACCGCGGACCTGTCGGCACCCTTCGCGACTACCACGTCCACTCGGTCGACCGTGGCGCCCGGAGCGTTGCGCGGAGTGACGTAGACGCCGTTGTCGCCCGTGCCGATGGACAGTACGGCGGCGATCCGCAGGGACTTCTTCGTGCCGTCGCCGAGCCGGACGTCCACGCGGTCTCCGACCGTGTGCTTCTCCCACTCCTCGTTGACGATGATCGAGTCGTCGTCGAGTTCGCGGACTTTGCCAGCCGTGACCGGGAGACGGGTGGTCGCGGCGAGCGTACGCGGATCGGCCGCGCGGGCCTCGGACTTGATGAGGGCCACGCCCTCCTCCAGCGTGTACACGGCGCTCGACGAGGTCGCGGAGACCACGCTTCCGGGCGCCTCGCGCAGCCGCGCCACCGTCGTCGAGGTGAAGCCCACGCCGTCAGCCGGAGTGATCACGAAGTCGGCGGCCGTCTGCTCGCGGGTCTCGGTGGCCTTCGCCTCGTTCAGGGTGGCGGTGGCGCCGAGCAGGGAGCCGGCCAGCGCGACCGTGACCAGGACGGGGGCCGCGACGGCGGCGGTGCGGCGTACGTCCGTGGCGGCGTTCTCGCGTACCAACCTGCCGACCACGCCCGGCAGTTGGGCCGGAAGCCAGGCGATCACGCGGGTCAGCGGACGCACCAGGACCGGGGCGAGCAGGGCGACCGCGGTGATCAGCAGCATGGTGCGGCTGATGTACGTCTTGCGGTGCAGCAGGTCGCCCGGATCGCTGAACAGGGCCACTCCCAGCGTCACGGCGGCGGTCAGCAGCAGTGCCGCGCCGCACAGCCCGCGGCCCCACGTCATCGTCCGCGTATCGGCGGACGCCTCGCGCAGCGCCTCGGTCGGTGCGGTCCTCCCGGCCCGCCAGGAAGCGGCCACCACTCCGCACAGCGCGACCAGCAGGCCCGTCCAGAAGGCCAGGTGGTACGGCCAGGTGTGATCGCCGATTGTGAACCAGCTCGGTGCGAGACCGCCGTCGACCACCCGGTCGGCGAGCCACGGCGCACCGTACGCCCCGAGTACGCAGCCGGCGGCCGAAGCGAGTACGTCGATCACGAGGGCCTCGGCGAAGACCATGCGCCGGATCTGGCCGGAGGTCGCCCCGACGGTGCGCAACAGCCCGAACTCCCGGCGCCGTTGGGCCACCGCGAACGCGAAGGTGGACGCCACCACGAACACCGACACGAAGCCGGTGACCCCACCGGCCGTGCCGAACAGGGCGTTCATCGCGGTCAGCGCCTCGCTGTCCCGGTCGGGGTCGGCATCGGCGTAACGGCGCGCGTCACCGGTGAGTACCTGTACGCCGCTGCCGCGCACCACGTCGCGTACGGCCGCCGCGTCCGCTTCCACGACGAGTTGGACGCTGCGCGGCGACAGCTCGGCGGCGCGCGCGTCGGTGTAGAACACGGCGTTCTCGAAGCCGCGCCCGGCGACGGTGCCGACGACGCGTACGGTGCCGCGGTCGGTCCGTACGCGCTCGCCGGGTCTCGCCCAGTCACCGCTGACGACGACCTCGTCGGCCGTACGGGGCGCGCGTCCCGCCTTCATCTCGTACGGGGCGAAGGCCGCGGTCGACCAGGGGCGGCCCACCAGCTCGCGGGGGCCGCCCCGGGCCCGTACGGCGAACGACCGGTCCTCGACGACCGTCCCGAGGTCCTTCAGCCGCGCGACGACCTCGTCCGGTACGGCACGCGGATGCGCGAGCTGCCGCGTCTCGTCGCCGTTCGCGGTGGGCACTCGCAGGGTGTCCGCGCCCTTCACGACGACCGGCGCCGCGGCGAACCGCTCGGGCCCGCGCTCGGGCGCGTCCAGCGAGGAGGCGAGGGCCAGGCCCATCACGGCGATCAGCGCGACGCCCAGCGAGAGGGCGACGAAGCTGCCGACGAAGGTGATCCAGCGGGTATGCAGCGTGCGCAGGGCGATTCTCAGCACAGCATGGCCTCGATCTGGCGATTCGGGTTGGTGACGGCTTCACGAAACCGTGCGAGGGCACAAAGGCGCACTGCGGCAGAGCCGAGACCTGAGGTAGGGCCAGGCCTACCCCCGATCCGCCCCCTGGACCGATGGCACCGGCACGTACGCGGCTTCTACGGTGACCTCCATGCATCCGGCGATCCCCGCACAACCCCGCACCGTGTGGCAGGCCATGACCAGGCCCGGCTACCTGCTGTCGGCGTGGCCCTGGCGCTCGATCGGCTACCTGGTCACCGGTGCCGTGATCGGCGTCGCCGCCCTGGTGGCGATCGTGACCCTGGCGGCGGTCGGCGGGGTCCTCGCCGTCGTCCTGGTGGGGCTGCCGCTGCTGGTCGGCACGGCCCTGGCCGGTCTGCCGGTGGCCCGCGTCGAGCGGCTCAGGCTGCGTCTGGTCGACCTGGAGCCGGCGCCCGACCAGCACCGGGTGCCCGCCGAGCCCGGTCTGTGGGCCTGGCTGACGACGCGGCTGCGGGAGCGGACGACCTGGCGGGAGCTCGGGTACGCACTCCTGTTCGCGGGCCTGCTGTGGCCGGTGGACGTCCTGGTGCTCACGGTCGCCCTGCTGTTCCCGGCGTCCATGACGGCAACTCCGCTGCTGATGGCGACGGTTGGCGACGGCCATGAGGCGAAGGTGCTCAAGCAGTGGACGGTCACCAGCTGGCCGGCCGCCTTCGGCATCGCCGTCCTCGGGCTCGTCCTGATGGGCCTGTGCGCCTACGTTCTCGGAGTCGCGGCGGGCGCGCGGGCCGCCCTGACCCGTCTGCTGATCGCCTCCCGCGAGGGCGACCTGGGGGCGCGGGTCGTCGAACTGGCGCGTTCCCGCGTCCGGTTGGTGGACGCCTTCGAGGCGGAGCGGCGGCGTATCGAGCGTGATCTGCACGACGGGGCGCAGCAGCGGCTGGTGGCCCTGACAATGACCCTCGGTCTTGCCCGACTTGACGCCCCGCCGGGCGCGCTCGCCGACCAGCTCGCCAAGGCGCACGACGAGGCGGGCAAGGCCCTCGCCGAGCTGCGCGAGCTCATCCACGGCATCCATCCGCAGGTCCTCGCGGACTACGGACTCCAGGCGGCCGTCGCCGACGCTGCCGACCGCTGCGTAATCCCCGTGGACGTGAGCCTGGAACTGCCCGGGCGCCTGCCCCAAGCGGTGGAGGCAGCCGCGTACTTCGTGGTGTGCGAGGCCCTCGCCAACGTCGACAAGCACAGCGGGGCGCACCGTGCCGAGGTCGGCGGCGGTCACCGCGCCGGTCGGCTGTTCCTGGAGGTACGCGACGACGGGCGGGGCGGCGCGGACGCCGGGAGTGGCAGCGGGCTGACCGGACTCGCGGACCGGGTGTCAGTACTGGATGGCAGACTTTCCCTGTCCAGCCCGCCCGGCGGACCGACCTTGTTGCGCGTGGAGATCCCTTGCGAGCTGACCGAGTTGACCGACCGGCCCGGTCCCTCCGCGTAGTCCTGGCCGAGGACAGCGTGCTGCTGAGGGACGGGCTCATCGGCCTGCTCACCCGCTACGGGCACGAGGTGGTCGCGGCCGTCGGCGACGCCGAGGCGCTGCTCGCCGCGGTCGACGAGCACGGGCCGGACATCGTGGTGACGGACGTCCGGATGCCCCCCGGTTTCCAGGACGAGGGCCTGCACGCGGCCGTACGGCTGCGCGAAACGCGGCCCACGCTGCCCGTCCTGGTCCTCAGCCAGTACGTCCAGCGGACATACGCCGCCGACCTGCTCGACTCCGGCGACGGAACGGGCGTCGGCTATCTGCTCAAGGACCGGGTCGGGCAGGTGGAGGAGTTCGTGGACGCGCTGATCGAGGTCGCCGACGGCGGCACGGTCGTCGACCCCGAGGTCGTACGCCAACTGCTGCGCCGCCGCCGCGATCCGCTGGAGCGGCTCACCCCGCGCGAGCGCGAGGTCCTGGCGCTGATCGCCCAGGGCCGGTCGAACGGCGCGATCGCCCGCGAACTGGTGGTGTCCGAGGCCGCCGTAGGCAAGCACATCAGCGGCATCCTCACCAAGCTGGACCTGCCCCCGGCCGACGAGACCCACCGCAGGGTCCTGGCCGTACTGACCTTCCTGCGCGCCTGACACCCCCTCAAAGCTGGATGTTTCACAGGTACTTCGCGAAGCACCTGCTCGAGTCGTGGAAGCGGTAGTGGCCGAACTTGGCGCAGGGTTCGTAGCCGCTGGACGTGTAGAGGGCGATCGCCTCCGGCTGCTTCGTGCCCGTTTCCAGGACCATGCGGGTACGGCCCGCCGCGCGGGCGTCGTCCTCCAGGGCCGCGAGGATACGGCGGGCGAGGCCGTTGCCGCGCGCCTCCTCGATCACGTACATGCGCTTGATCTCCGCGTCGCCGTCCGAGTAGCCCTCGTCGTTCGCGTCCTGGGCACGCCAGCCGCCCGTGGCCACCGGCCGCTCCTGCGGGTCGTACGCGATGAGATACAGGCCGAGCGGCGGCTCGAACATCGACGGGTCGAGCGGGGTGACATCACCCTCGTCGTCGTAGCGCGCGGCGTACTCGGCCTGGACCTGGTCGTTCAGCTTGACGGCGTCGGGGTGGTCGAAGGAGGCGCGACGTATATACATGCTGAGTATCGTACTTCTATGCGTTGACGGCTGGCGATTCATTTTTCCATGGGTCGGTATCGCGCCCCGGTGTCGGTGAGCCGGCCGGTCTTGCCGATGTAGTCGTCGAGGGTGACGCCCTGTACGGGCAGTGCGTCGAGCAGTTGGTCGGAACGCAGGTCGCAGAACAACAACCGGTAAGCGGTCGGCAAGAGTTCACCCCCTTTGGCGTGCTGGTGATCAAGAAACGGGTAGCGCCAGGCTCGCCAGTCGCAACGCCTCTCCGTCAAGGAGGCGACGACGCAGGGGTGTTGCACCGAGCCTCAGTTCGGGCTTCAGGTGTCCGCTCGACTGTGGGCGGCGCCGGATATCGCCCCCGGTGGACCTTCGTAAACCGATCGGTTTTCATTCCGGTGGAATCGAGTTAACCTCGAAGTGTGACCACCAAGGCGAAGCAAAGTCCCCGGGAGCGGCTGCTGGACGCGGCGGCCACGCTCACCTACCGAGACGGTGTCGGCATCGGCGTCGAGGCGTTGTGCAAGGCGGCGGGGGTGTCCAAGCGCTCGATGTACCAGCTGTTCGAGAGCAAGGACGAACTGCTCGCGGCGAGCCTGAAGGAGCGTGCCGCCGCCTACGTGGCGAGGGCCCTGCCCTCGGCGGACGACGACCGTTCACCCCGCGAGCGGATCCTGCACGTCTTCGAGCGGGTGGAACTGCAGGCGGGTGCGCCCGAGTACCAAGGCTGCCGGTACCTGGCCGTGCAGATCGAGCTGAAGGACCAGAGTCACCCTGCGAGCCAGGTGGCCCACCGGATCAAGGCGGGGCTGACGGCGTTTTTCCGCGCCGAGGCCGAACGGGGTGGCGCGAGCGATCCCGACCTGCTGGCCCGGCAGCTCAGCCTGGTCTTCGATGGCGCCAGTGCCCGCGCGGGGATCGGCGCCGACAACCTGACCGGGCTCATCGTGCCCACTGTGGCCCTCCTGCTCGATGCGGCAGGCATGCGCTGACGCATCGCCTTTCCGGGCAGGTTCGGTGACTGATGTGCTCTCCGAGCCGATGCCGGTCTCAGGCAGCCGGCACGGCCCGCATGGCTTCATGCCCTTGCTCCCCGGCACTCGGGGCGAAGTCCGGTGATCGTAAGGGAATTGATGAGCAGCCGGGCGCGGGGAAGGTTGTGGTCTTGCCGGCATCGGCGCCCAGCGGCAGGGCATGGTTTCCCGGAGCCTCATCCAGCCGGCCCGGACGCTCGCCGATCTGGTCCTCGCCCCGTGCGTCGGTGGCTGCCGCGACGGCGTATCCCTGCATCTGCATCTGGAGCGTTTCGGGGTGCGTCGAGATCGGCCGCGTGTAAGCGATCGCCATGGGGCTGCCCATTGCGTGGGAGGGCCCGCTCGCGCCCCTTCACCCCTTTGGCCGCCCTCTCGAAAGCCAGGCGGGCGTCTTCCGTGCTCCGCGTCAAGGCGGCGACGACGATCGCCTTCTTGCCCGGGAAGAGTCGGAAGAGGTACGGCTGCGTGACACCGGCACGCTTGGCAATCGCCTCGGTAGAGGTGCCGAGGCAGCCCTTGAGCGCGAACTCGGCGATCGCAGCGCGGAGATGACGCTCTCGCGTCTCTCCTGACTGCTCATCCGGCCCGTGCCGCCATGCCGGCGGGCGCCGGTCGGCTCGACCTGAAGGCGGCCGGTGACGCGTGCCCGGGATCAGTTCCCTCCTTGAGCTTGTGCATTGGAAACCGATCGGTTTACAGTGGGGGCGAGGCGAAACCGATCGGTTTCCCAGATGAGTTCGGGAGTGCATGATGACGACAAATCGGCCGGTGGCCCTCGTGACGGGCGCGTCCTCCGGCATCGGCAGGGAAGCCGCGCTCGCGCTGGTCGCAGCGGGTTTCGACGTGGCCGGCACCGGCCGCGACACCTCACGCGTCACCCCGCTCCACGGGGTGACGTTCCTCGACCTCGACGTGGCCAGCGACAAGTCGGTCACCGCCGCGGTCCAGCAGGTGATCGAGCGGTTCGGGCGGATCGACGTCCTGGTCAACAACGCCGGCATCGGCTCGATAGGGGCGGCCGAGGAAACCTCCGTCGCGCAGGCCCAGGGCGTCTTCGACACCAACGTCCTCGGGGTCATGCGCATGGTGAAGGAAGTCCTGCCGCACATGCGCGCCCAGGGACGCGGGCGCATCATCAACCTCTCGTCCGTGCAGGGGTTCATCCCCGCCCCCTACATGGCCGTCTACGGCGCGTCCAAGCACGCGATCGAGGGCTACTCCCAGTCCCTGGACCACGAGGTCCGGGAGTACGGCGTCCGGTCGCTCCTCGTCGAACCCGCCTACACCCGGACCGGATTCGAGGCCAACAGCGCGAAGCCCGACACGCCCATGCAGACATACGCGGACCAGCGGCGCGTCTTCGACCGCCTGATGACGGATGCGATCAAGGACGGCGACGACCCCGCCGTCGTCGCCAAGGCGATCGTCACCGCGGCCACCGACAAGAAGCCGAAGCTGCGCTACGCCGCCGGCCCCATGGCCGGGCGCGCGCGCATGCTCCGCTTCGTTCCCGCCTGGGTCCTGGACAAGCAGGTCCGCACGATGAACAAGCTGGCCGGCTGACACCCCCCACCTCCACCCCCCGCCACCCGCAAATCCAATCGCGCCGCTGATACCGGGAGAGACCCATGTCCAAGACCCTGCACTCCGCCGCCGCTACCGTCGCGAGCTGGCGCTCCGCCGAGGAACGCGGTGATGTCGAAGCCGCGGTCGCGTGCCTGAGCCCGGACGTCGTGCTCAGCTCGCCGCTCACCGACCAGTTCCCCTTCGAGGGATCTGACCAGCTGCGCGACTTCCTGACCGTGGCGTTCGCGGCGGTCAAGGACGTCCAGTACCACACCCAGACCGGCGAGGGCGACACGTACGCCCTGGTCTACCGGGCGCGGGTGGGTTCCCAGTCGTTCGAGGAGGTGCAGATGCTGCGGCTCGACGACGAAGCACGCATCAAGGAGATCACGCTCTTCGGGCGTCCGATGCCGGCCCTCACCGCCCTGATGCACCTCATGGGTCCGGCGCTCGCTCGCCAGCAGGGCCGCCGGGGCCTTGCGACGCTCATGAGCGTCAGCACCGTACCCATTCACGCGATGGTCTCCTCGGGGGACCGCAGCATGGTCGCGAAGACCCGCCCGGCAGCCCGGCGGACCTGAGAGCACCAGGTCCACCGGCCGTTTGACCCCGTTCCCCTTCCAGGTTCCAGGAGTTGGCGGTAGCCGCAGGCCATGTCCTCGGCGGACAGCTCCGAGTCGCAGGAACGCAGAAGGTACTTGCCGTCCAGGTGGGCTTCGGCTCGCCATGACCACACGGGCGAAGCCGACTCCTCGAGAGCGGCTGCTGGAGGCGGCGCCCTCCACCGGCAACGGCAGCGTCCGGCCGATCCCCCCATGCGCCGAGGTGATGCGGCAACTCGCCGCGCCCTCCGGCGACTCGACCCAACAGGAGACGCTCACATGAAACGACGTACGTTCCTTACGGCGACCACCGCCTCGCTGGCCGCCACCCAACTCGCCGGGCCCGCCTCCGCCTACGCCTCCGGTTCAACAGCCAGAAAGTACGAGGTCGTTGCCCGTTTCTGGGACGCGATGCCGACGGGCGTCACCGTCTCGCGCCGCGGCCGGGTCTTCGTCAACTTCCCCCGCTGGGGCGACGACGTCCCGTTCACCGTCGCCGAACTGCGGGGCGGCAAGCCGGTGGCCTACCCCGACGCCGAGGTGAACCGCGAGGACGCCTCCGACCTGGCCGGGCACTTCCAGTCGGTGCAGAGCGTCGTCGTCGATGCGGCCGACCGGCTGTGGATCCTCGACACCGGAAGCCCGCTGTTCGCCGGGTCCTCCTACGGCGGCCCGAAGCTCGTGGCGGTCGACCTGCGCACCGACCGGATCGTACGGAAGATCCTCTTCCCGCCCGAGGTGGTGCCGGCGAACAGCTACCCCAACGACGTGCGCTTCGACCTGCGGCGCGGCGCCGAGGGCATGGCGTTCATCACCGACTCGGGCGGCTCCAACGGCGTGATCGTCGTCGACCTCGCCACCGGCCGCTCCTGGCGGCGACTGACCGGCCATCCCTCCGCGCTCGCGGACAAGCAGTTCCTACCGGTCATCGAGGGCGAGCCCTTCATGGTCCGCCCCGCGGGCGGCGAACCCACGTACTACGAGACCGGCTCCGACGGCATCGCTCTCAGCGCCGACGGCACGCGCCTCTACTACTGCCCGCTGTCCAGCCGCCGGCTGCACAGCGTGTCCACCGACGCCCTCGCCGACCCGGACGCCACGGACGCCGAGGTGGCGGCGACGGTCGAGGACCTCGGGTTCAAGCCGATGGCCGACGGCCTGGAGAGCGACGACAAGGGGCGGCTCTACGGCGGCGACCTGGAACACAACGCCATCTGGCGCAGGAGCCCGAACGGTACCTACCGGACCCTCGCCCAGGGGAGCGACCTGATCTGGGTCGACACCCTGTCCGTCGCCTCGGACCGGCACCTGTACGCCATCGCCAACCAGCTCAACCGGCTGTCACCCTTCCACGAGGGCCAGGACCTGCGCCGCAAGCCCTACCTCCTGGTCCGCCTGCCGATCGACGCCGGGCCGGTCAGGCTCGTGTGACCTCTCCGGCTCGCGTCATCTGGCTGCGATACTCCGGACGGCCGACGGACCTGCTTCCAAGCCACGGTGCAGCGAGAGAAGGGGAAGAAACCGCTGGTCGCCTGCTTCGGCGGGATCCCGCTCAAGCGACAACGCATCGCCGTCATTACCGACCGCCAGCCGGATATGGCTACTACCTGGCGCAACGAGCTGATTCATCGGCTCCTTGCCGAGCAGTGCGAGATGCGCGAGGGACGGGCTGGGCTCCAGGTCCACCACGTCCGCAAACTTGCCGATCTCAACAGGCCAGGACGGCCGGAACGGCCGTGCGGAGATCGACCTTGGACTTCGGTGGCACCATCGCACCCTCATCACGCACCGAACGGCGCCCCTCCGCTCGGACTTGCGCGCGAAAACCGATCAGTTTACGATGAGGGAACCGATCGGTTTCTCGTCGCGGAGGCGGGTGAGTCCCGAACCCCCATTACTTAGGAGTACGGATGGCTTCCCCGCGCTACGCCGAAGGGCAACCGCCTAGTACTCCAGTGCGGTTTCGTGATCTATCCAGCAGGTTTGTCGGCGGATCGTCGTCGGTAGTGGCTGCGGCGGGCTGTTGCCTGGTGGCGTCTGCGCCAGTTGGGCCAGTGCGGCAGTCCGGCCTCGGCGCGGCGTTGGTCGACGAGGCTGTGTGCCACGCGGGGCCAAAAAGGTGTACCCAACGGCACGGGAAGCGTACTCAGATTCCCGCGACCTCAGTCTTCACCCGAGCGCTGGAAGTGCGTTCTTCACAGTCAGTCTCCGAGATGGCGCAAATCGCGACCGACGTCAACATCATCATCAACAATGCCGGCGTCCTGCTGCCGGTGCCCCGCGCCCGCCTAGAGCAGCGAACACCAGTTTCCTGAGACCGGAGAGGGTATTAGCAATGAGTGCGAATTCACAGAAGAAGAAGTTTTACGCCCTGAATATGTTTGACGTGGTCGACTTGGAGAAGTACCTCGCGTATTTCAGCCGTTTGCCCGAAGTGGCTCCGCAATATGGTGGCCGAATGGTGGCGTTTGGCCGTTTCCGAGACAACGTAGCCGGTGACCTCGCGCCACGGCAGGTTCTGTTTCTCGTTGAATGGGAGTCCGAAGAGGCGTTCAACAGCTTCCGGGACGATCCGGACTTGGCCGACTTTCATCCGCTGCGGGAGAACGGGACGGCGTCCTATATCTGGCAGGCGTTCGATGGTCTCGATATGAGTGACCCCGCCGACGTTTCGCTCGACGATGTACTGGCGGTGCTCAAGCCTTAAAACCCGCATCGCTACGGAGCCGGAGCCGGATGAGCCAGCTGACGAGTCGTCGGCTGGCGAAGGACGCCTCCGGCAAGCGCGGACTCCATTGGAGGCTCGGCGGTCCAGTTAGTACTCCAGCAGCGTTTCGCTATCTGGCCTGGTCAGGAGGCATCGCCCGGAGTGTAGTTGGCTGATGGCGTGTCAGGGGCGGTCTTGGCGGACCGCCCCTCCAAGGAGCGGATCCAGAACTGGCCGCGGTGTGATCCGGGCAGTCTCCCAACGTGATCGACGACCTTGCGAACGCGACCTGGGACCGTGAACTCGACGACCTCTTCCTCCGCATCGGCCACCGCTTCGGCCGCGCGGACCTGCGACGTCGGCCACCGCACCCCCGATGGCCTGCAGCGGCTGCTCAACGGAGCCACCTGGAGTGCCGACGACATCCACGACGACCTGCAGACATACGTCGCCGAGAAGCTCGGCGGCGACGACGGGGTACTTATCCTTGACGACACCGGCTTCATCAAGAAAGGCACCACCTCCGCGGGTGTCCAGCGCCAGTACTCCGGCACCGCCGGCCGCACCGAGATCCCCCAGAGGGGGTACCCCCAGCCAGACCGGCGTCTTCGCCGCCTGCGCCACCACCGGCGGCCGGGCCCTGGTGGACCGCGAGCCGTATCTGCCCAAGTCCTGGACCAACGACCGCGAACGCTGCCGTGCCGCGAAGATCCCTGACGAACGGGCCTTCGCTACCAAGCCAGAGCCGGCCAAGGCGATGGTGCTGCGCGCACTCGCCTCGCCGCTGTCGATCGCCTGGGTGACCGCGGATGCCGCCTACGGCCAGGACGGCAGTCGGCCCATCCGCAACAGGTCGGCCAGGTCCGCGACATCGCGAACGTCGTTCTTCACGGGCGCTCGGCCATCGCTCACACCTCCAGCACCAACCGCTCTCCTTCCGGTGCACGCGAGACGCAGGGCAGCATGGCGCCGGCCGCACGTTCGGTGGCCGTGAGCTGGCGGTCACGATGATCGACATGGCCATGGGCCACCCGTACCCGGCAGGTGCCGCAAAACCCCTGGCGGCAGGAGAACGGCATGTCCGGCAGGGCCTCGTGGAGAACATCCAGGGCGGAGCGGTCGTACGGCACTGGCAGAACCCGTCCGGTGTCGCCCAGCTGAAGTTCGAAGGGACGGCCGTCCGTGATCGGGGCCGGGGCGAAACGCTCGAAGTGCAGGGCTGACGCGCGGCTACCACCGAACGCGCGCCGAACGCCGTCGATCATGGGCGCGGGCCCGCAGCAGTACACCGCACCCGCCGCCGGGCTCAAGCTCAACAGATCGGCTGCTTCGGGCACGCCGGACTCGTCGTCAGGACGGATGGAGACCCGGCCAGGGGCTGTGGCTGCGAGTTCGGCCAGCTCTGCCGCGAAGGGCATCGAGCCGCGGCTGCGGCCGGTGTGCACGAGCCTCCAGTCCAGCCCGCGTCGGGCGGCTTCCCGAGCCATCGGCAGGATCGGGGTGATTCCGATGCCGCCCGCGATGAGCAGGATGGATGCTTCGGCGGCGAAGGGGAAGGCGTTCCGGGGCCCGGTGACCGCGACCCGCACACCGCCTCCGAGGGCGTCGTGCACCTCGGCCGAACCGCCTCCGCCGTTGGCGATGCGGCGCACCGCGATGCGGTACCGGTACCGGTCGGCAGGGTCGCCGCACAGAGAGTACTGCCGCTTGCGGCCGGAGGGCAGGTGCAGTTCGATGTGGGCGCCGGGCTGCCAGGGCGGGAGTATTCCCCCGTCGGGTGCTGCCAGCCGCAGGGAGACGACATCTTCGGCCTCTTGGTGCTTGGTGGCGACCACCAGTTCCCGGATCACGGGCATCTCGGTGTCCGGCGGGCGCCTGGGAGGAGTGCTGCGCCGCGCGAGGCGCGTGACCGCGTTGTCGCTGAAAGCCGCCAGCTTCTGCATGAAGGAGTCGCTGCGCGGCCTGCCGTACAGGTCCGGCGGCCGAGTGAGGGGTGTGCTGGTGTCCATGGGATGCCTCAATGGTTGCCGGGTCATCGCGCAGCCGCTCGGGCAGCAGGGGACGCCGCCAGGTAGGCGACCGCCTGCTGAGTCGAGCCCTCCTGGGTCGGGTGGTAGCCGGGGCGGAAGTAGCGCAGCACCGAGCGGGCGAACGCGCCCGGCCGGGGCAACAGGTCCTTGCGGGCCGCGGCCAGGTAGTCGCGGAAGCGGACCTTGACCCGATCGTCGAGTTCGGGGTCGGCGCTCATCAGGAAGCGGACTCCGCGGATCCACAGCCGGGTCAGCACCGGAGCGGTGACGAGCATGCCGACCACTCGGCGCCGGTACCGGGGATCGAGGTGCACCAGCAGGTCGAACGCGACCGAACGGTGTTCGACCTCCTCCGCGCCGTGCCAGCGGAACAGATCGAGCATCGCGGGGTCCGCGCCGGCCTCGTCCAAGTGTCCGTTGCTGAGAATCCAGTGGCCCATATACGCGGTGAAGTGCTCGAAGGCTGCTATGAGGGCGAGCCGTTGGAGGAGGTGCGCGTGTGCGGCGGCCGGCGTCAGCTCCGGCCGGTCTCCGAGCACCCTTCGGAAGATCCATTCGGACTGCAGCGTGTACGGAGCCGGGTCCAGCCCCTTGGTGAGCAGGTGCTCCAGGACCTCCTGGTGCGCCTCGGCGTGCATCGCTTCCTGGCCGATGAAGCCGCGTACGTCCTCGCGCAGCCGGTCATCGGTGATCAGTGGCAGTGCCTGCTCGAAGGTGCGCACGAACCAGCGTTCGAGCTCGGGGAGCATCAGGTGGAGCACATCGAAGGTGTGGGTCGCGAAGGGCTCACCCGGCAGCCAGTGCAGCGGGGTGGTGCCCCAGTCGAAGGTGACGTCCCGGGGTTGCAGCACCAGGTCGTGGTGGTCGATGGGCTCGGACGGACGTTCCCGGTGGGCATGTGCGGCTCGGAACATGACAGGTTCCTCCTCCGTCGGTGATCGGTGTGTGCGAAGGGGCGGTCAGGCAGTCGTCGTCCAGTGCTGCCGATTTGTTGGGCTGTCAGGTCGGGTGCGGGGTGTGGTCCTGATCGCGGCGGGAGCCGTCTTCGATGCGGTGGGCGAATTCCGCGATCCGGGACGCGATCTCCTCGGGGTGGCTGAGCTGTACCCAGTGCCCGGCGTCGATCGGGCGCCGTTGTATCCGGCGCGTCCAGTGCTCCACTCCGTACGACAGCACCGGGGTGACGCAGAAGTCGCGGGTGGGGATGATGAGCTGAATCGGGATGGTGGTCGGCCGGTCCCGGGGATGCAGCAGGCGGGGCAGCATGTTGGCGCGGTACAGCGCGGTGCCGAACACGGCGTCGCGGGCCAGCGTCGGCGCGGGGTAGGGGGTGTGGTCGGGTACGCCTTGGGAGCCGGTGAGGAAGGTGCGCCAGCGGTGTCCCAGTGCTCTCCAGGTCAGGGTGGGCAGGAGCGGAAGATGGAAGTAGGCGATGTACCAGGACCGTGCGGCCTGCCGCAGCATCTTCGGCAGTTCCGGATGCCGCGGCCGAAGGCGGGCACGGATCAAGTGGCCGACGTGGTCCAGGCAGGGTCCGGAGATGGAGGTGAACGAGGCGATCCGCCCGGCCAGGCGGGTGCCGGTGACCGACTCCCAGGAGTGGATCGATCCCCAGTCGTGTCCGACCAGGTGCACCGGGCGGTCGGGGCTCACGGCGTCGAGAACCGCCTCCAGGTCGGCTTCCAGGCGGGACATCCGGTAGGCGCGCAGACCCCTGGGCCGGTGGGAGGCACCGGCTCCCCGCACGTCGAAGGCGGTGACGTGGAAGCGGTCGGCCAGGCGCTCGGCGACCGGGCGCCACACGGCGCTGGTGTCCGGATAGCCGTGGACCAGCACCACCGGAGGAGCCGTGGACGCTCCCCATTGGTAGGCGGCCAACTCCACGCCGTCCGCAGCGATCCGGCGGGCGGCCGGGCCGGTCATCGGCCACCACTGGCAGGGGTCAGTTCGCCGTAGTTCAGACCGCCGTGGATGAAGCTGGGCAGCACCGGCCACTGCCGCTTGAAGGGGGCCAGCTCCGAGGAGGGCAGAATCTGCAGCCAGCGCGGATCGCGCCGGCTGGGGCCGGCGAGGGTCTTCTCCTTGACCATGGAGTCGTACTGGTCGAGAGAGTCCTCCAGGGTGTTGGCGTTGGGCACCACTTCATGGCCGTAGAACGCGGCGTGGCGGCGTACCCCGGGGATGCGGGAGAGCTCGGGCTGCCAGTTGTCGGCCGAGATGCCGTTCTCGGAGGAGACCCACACCCCGTCGGGGGTGTTCAGCACCAGGGAGTGGTTGCCGTCCGTATGGCCGGGGGTCCACAGCAGGCTGACGCCGACACCGAGTTCGACATCGCCGTCGAAGGCGGTGACGCGCTCGCCCGGTACCCCGTCCATGCCTCCGTCGACGTACCAGGCCCACTGCATCGGATGCATCGATTCGAAGGTGCCCAGCTCCCTGCGGTGCACCAACAACCGGGCGCGCGGGAACAGCGCTTCGCGGGGCGCCCGTTCGCCGGGAACGGTGCTGGTACTTCCCATGATCATGCGCACGTCCTGGACGTGCAGGTGGTCGAAGCTGACGAAGTCCACGTCCTCGGGTCGCAGACCGCAGGAGGGCAGGACGGTGTTCGGGTCCTGGTAGTAGCGGGCGAAGACGTGCTCGGTGAGAAAGTCCCCCGCCAGACGCTTGAGCTGGGCGTAGAACGGCGCTTGAGCCGTTCCGGCGGCGACGGTCGGCTCCCACACCAGTGTTTTCGGCTCACCGTCGAAGCCGTCGAACTGCACGACGAGCATCCGGTTGACGATGCTCACGAACGGGTTGACGGCGAGTGCGGCGCCGTGGAAGCCGAACCGGGTCGGGTACGGGGCGGCGGCGATGTCGAAACTGCGGACGGCGTGGATGCGGCCCTGCTGCACGAACCGCTCACGGTAGGTGGCCGCGGCGCGGCGCACGGCGCGCAGCCGGTCACCGCGGGGCCATACGTCGTGGACACCTTCGAATTCGGGGATGGGACGCGGAGCGGCGGCGTCCTCCTTCTTCGCGCTGGGCGCCGGCTTGGGCGTGGTGGTCACGGGCTCACCTTTCGGGATAGCGGGCGGTCCGGGTGCGCTGCTCGTAGGCCGCGCGGACCGCCCGGTCGGACAGGGCGGCGAGCTGGTCGGGGACAAGGAGGTGATGCAGGGCGTCGCGGGCACGGCCTGGCAGCAGCGCGGCCAACCGGGTCAGGGCGGCTACCTGGCGCGGAACGAAGACCTCGAACCGCGGGCGCAGCACGACGTCGAGCACCGCGTCGGCCACCTGATCTGTCGTCAGGCGTCGGGTGGGGCCGGTCGCGGTGCCCACGGCCAGCTCGGTGTCCACGACGCCGGGCATCACCAAGGACACGTGCACGCCGGTGCCGCGCAGTTCGGCGCGGACGGCTGTGCTGTAGCCGTGGACGGCGTGCTTCGTCGCCGCGTAGGTAGCCTCGCCGGCCGGGGCGACCTTGCTGGCGGCGGAGGCGATGTTCACCACGTGGCCGCGACCGCGTTTCCGCATCCCCGGGATCACGAGTTTCATCCCCCGCAGTACGCCGTGGACGTTGACGTCGAACTGGCGCAGGGCGGCTTCCTCCGGTTCCTCCTCGAAGGGGCCCACCCACATGATTCCGGCGTTGTTGATCAGTACGTCGATCGGCCCCAGTTGGGCCTCAACGGTGCGCAGGAAGTCTTCGAAGGAATGTGTGTCGGTGACGTCGAGAGACAGCCCGAGCAGCCGGCCACCGGGATGCGCGCCGATGGCACCAGCCGTCTCCCTGGCAAGCTCCGCGTCGAGATCGCCGATCGCCACGGCGGCTCCGGCTGCGGCGAGCCGGGCCGCGACGGCACGCCCGATTCCGCGGCCCGCCCCGGTGACCGCGATCACTCGGCCGGTCAGCGGTTCTGTGCGGGGGAGCCTGTCGCGGTCTCTTCGGCTGAACGTGTACGGGTATTTGGGCGGTGCTGCCACGGTCGAGCCCCTTTCTTGCCCTGAGCATGAGCGGAACGCCGAGCGGCAAACGGCCCCCACGCGCGTCTGACACGATGCCATGTCAGATGAACTGACAAGCTAGAGTGTCAGTTCAGAGCACACCGGTGTCAACACCTCTGCGAAGGGGAGAAATGACCGGCACACAGACCGCCGGGCGACGCTACGGCGGACGCGATGCGGCGCAACGACAGCAGGAGCGCCGCACCCGCCTCATCCAGGCGGGCCTCGACCTGTTCGGCACGGTCGGATACGCCTCGGTCTCCGTCAAGCAGGTGTGCTCGCATGCCGGACTGACCGAGCGCTACTTCTACGAGTCGTTCCGCGACCGCGAAGACCTTCTCGCCGGGGTCTACAACGAGCTGATCACTACGATCACAGCCGAAACCGCGCAGGCCGCAGCCGCTGCCGCACCCGATGTCGACGCCCAACTGCGCGCCGGCCTCGAGGTGTTCATCCGCACACTGGCCGGCGACGCCCGCATGGCCCGCCTGGTGCTCATCGAGGTCGTGGGCGCCAGCCCCCGCCTCGAAGTGCGCCGCCGTGAGGTCCTGCACGAATTCGCCGCAATGGTCGCCGCCGTCGTCGGACCGCTCCCTGGCCCGGAAGCCTCCTCCAACCGGCTCACCATGACCGCGATGAGCCTGGTCGGCGGAGTCAACGAACTCCTCGTGGACTGGACGCTCGGCCACCAGAACGCCACCGTCGAAGAACTGATCGACCTGTGCTACACCCTGTTCATCGCGGCCTACCGAACCATCAGCGACCAGCCCTGATCACGCAGGCCCGGATTCCTTCAGGAGCTTTCTGCACCGGACGGCAGCCCACGGCCCCTGTTCAACGGCCCGGAGCTGCATACGTGGAAGAGCTGGACAGACCAGCGGATACCTTCTGCCCGCACACGCCAGGGACGAAGCCTCAGAAGATCACTTCAGAAACCGACCGGTGGATCAAGGCTTAGGCCCCTGGGCGAGGAGGAGGCCGTCGAGTCGCACATGGCGCTCGCCCAGTAACCTACGTTCCCTGTCGCGTAGGAGAGTGCTGTGCTGACTGTGACCTCTGTGAATGTGAACGGGCTTCGGGCCGCTGCCAAGAAGGGCTTTGTGGAGTGGCTCGCGGGCACCTCCGCCGATGTGCTGTGTCTGCAGGAAGTGCGGGCCGAGCCGCCGCAGTTGCCCGAGGGGATTCGGCAGCCCGACGGGTGGCATGTTGTGCACGCGCCCGCCGCCGCCAAGGGGCGTGCGGGGGTGTCCGTCTATACGCGGCGTGAGCCCGACCGTATCCAAGTCGGCTTCGGCTCCGCCGAGTTCGACGGCAGTGGGCGGTACGTGGAGGTCGATCTGCCCGGGGTCACGGTCGCCTCGCTCTACCTGCCCTCTGGCGAGGTTGGGACCGAGCGGCAGGACGAGAAGGTCCGGTTCATGGGGGAGTTCCTCGCCTACCTGAAGGCGCTCAAGGAGCGAGCCGCCGCCGACGGTCGCGAGGTCGTCGTCTGCGGCGACTGGAACATCGCCCATCAGGAAGCCGACCTCAAGAACTGGCGCGGCAACAAGAAGAACTCGGGGTTCCTGCCGGAGGAGCGCGAGTGGCTCACGGCGGTCTTCGGCGAGGCGGAGGGCGGATACGTCGACGTCGTACGGGCTCTGCATCCGGACGCCGAAGGGCCGTACACGTGGTGGTCCTACCGTGGGCAGGCTTTTGATCGGGATACTGGATGGCGCATCGACTACCACGTGGCGACGCCGGGGCTCGCGGCCAAGGCCGTGAAGGGGCACGTGGAGCGGGCGGCCACGCATGCGGAGCGGTGGTCGGACCACGCGCCCGTGACCGTCCTCTACAACCTTTAGGACCGTTTCCCTGCGTCCCGCACCCGCCGGTCCAGCGCCATCGACAACTCCGCCTCCACCACGCTCTTCGCGAGCGGGCGCAAGCGCTCGAGGTCGCCCGGGGAAGCGCCGCGGGCGATGGCGAGGTCGGTGAACAACTCGGCCAGGGCGTCCGCGTGTTCGCGTACGCGGCGGCCGGCCCGTAGGACGTCCGCGAGTGGGATGCCCTCGCGGACCAGGGCCGCCGAGACGTCCAGCAGGCGGCGGCTGATGTGGACGAGGTCGGTGCCGTCCGTGGCGAGGTAGCCGAGGTCGAGAGCGGCGGCGAGGTTCTCGGAGGTGGCCTGGTCGCCGAAGGCGTCGGCCAGTTCCTCGGGGGAGAGGCGGACCGGGACCTCCTCGGTGGGTGCGCCCAGGCCGAGCAGTTCGCCGACGTCGCGGCCGTGGTCGAAGGCCTCGGCCAGCTCGGCGATGCCGCTGAGGGTGTGGCCGCGTTCCAGGAGCGCCGAGATCGTACGCAGGCGGGCCAGATGGTCGTCGTCGTACCAGGCGATACGGCCCTCGCGGCGGGGTGGCGGAATCAGCTTGCGCTCGCGGTAGAAGCGCAGGGTGCGCACCGTGATGCCGGCCTCCTTAGCCAGCTCCTCCATGCGGTACTCGCGCTTTCCCGTCCCCCGCTCGCCGGGCTCCCGCTGCCCCGATTCCCGCTCTCCCGATGCCTCAGCCACGCAAGCAGCCTATGTTGTACCGCCGGTAACTTCTTGGGGCCCGCCCTCTACCCAGGAATACGCCATTCCCCTACTCTCCCCATTGCGCCAGTGTCCACTGGCATGGTCGCACTGGGGCGGCACGGCACGGCTGGGCCAGGCAGGGAGGGGTCGGGATGACCGAGCGCGAGGATGCGGACGTACGGCATGTGCGCGTGGCGGTGGTCGGGTCCGGGTTCGGTGGGCTCGGGGCCGCGGTGCGGCTGCGGCGGGAAGGAGTCACCGACTTCGTCGTGCTCGAACGGGCCGGCAGCGTCGGCGGCACCTGGCGGGACAACAACTATCCGGGCTGCGCCTGCGACGTGCCGTCCCACCTCTACTCGTTCTCCTTCGCCCCCAACCCCGACTGGCCGCGCACCTTCTCGGGGCAGGAGCACATCCGCGCGTACCTGGAGCATGTGACGGATCTCTTCCGGCTCCGCCCCCACCTCCGCTTCAACTCCGAAGTGAAGAGGATGACTTGGGACAGTGAGCGGCTGCGCTGGGAGATCGAGACCAGCAGCGGCAATCTCACCGCCGATGTCGTCGTCTCCGCCACCGGACCGCTCTCCGAGCCCCGGATCCCGGACATCCCCGGGCTCGACACCTTCCCCGGCGCGGTCTTCCACTCGGCCCGCTGGGACCATGACTTCGACCTGCGCGGCAAGCGGGTCGCATTCGTCGGTACGGGCGCCTCCGCAGCCCAGATCGTGCCCGCGATCCAGCCCCGGGTTTCCCGACTCACCCTCTTCCAGCGCACCCCGCCATGGGTGCTGCCGCGCGTCGACCGGGCGATCAGTGGCGTCGAGCGCCTGCTGCACCGGCAGCTGCCCTTCACCGCGCGGGCCCGGCGTGGACTCCTGTGGGGGATCCGGGAGTTGCAGGTCCAGGCGTTCACCAAGCACCCGGGCGAGCTGGGCCTGGTTGAGCAGTTCGCCCGGCTGAACATGGCCCGGGCCATCAAGGACCCGGCGCTGCGCGCCAAGTTGACCCCCGACTACCGCATCGGCTGCAAACGCATCCTGCTCTCCAGCGACTACTATCCGGCGCTCGCCGAACCCAATGTGGACGTCGTCGCCTCCAGGCTCACTCAGATCCAGGGCAGCACCGTCATCGCCGCCGACGGCAACCGCACCGAGGCCGACGCGATCGTCTTCGGTACGGGCTTCCACGTCACCGACCTCCCGATCGCCGAACGCGTCGTGGGCGCGGACGGCCGCACCCTCGCCGAGGCGTGGGCGACCGGCATGAAGTCACTGCGGGGTGCGAGTGCCGCCGGCTTCCCCAACTGGATGTCGATCATCGGCCCGAACACGGGCCTCGGGAACTCCTCCATGATCCTGATGATCGAGTCCCAGCTGAACTACATGGCCGACTATCTGCGGCAGTTGGACGTCCTCGGCGGACGGGTCGCCCTCGACGCCCGCCCGAGCGCCGTCAGCGCCTGGAACGACAAGGTCCAGGAGCGCATGAAGCGCACGGTGTGGAGCACGGGCGGCTGCACCAGCTGGTATCTCGACGCGAACGGCCGCAACACGACCATCTGGCCCGGTACGACGACGGAGTTCCGCAGCGCGACACGACGCGTCGACCTCGGGGAGTACGAAGTGCTCCGGGAACCCCGGACCCGTACCGACGACATCCAAGGCGAGCAGAAGGTGGAGGCCGGCGCGTGAGCCGACTGACGCATGTGAAGAGTGGTCCCTACTCCCCGCCCGTCCCCGCACGGGAGTTGGCCGCGGTCTCCGCTGACGGCGCTCGGCTGCACGTCGAGGTGCACGGCCCCGAAGACGGGCCCCCTGTGGTGCTCGCGCACGGCTGGACCTGCTCGACTGCCTACTGGGCGGCGCAGATACGGGACCTCGCCGCCGACCACCGGGTCATCGCGTACGACCAGCGCGGGCATGGCCGGAGTCCCGCGCACACCACCTGCACCACGGACGCGCTCGCCGACGACCTGGAGGCCGTGCTCGCGGCCACCCTCGCGCCAGGTGAACAGGCCGTGCTGGTGGGGCACTCCATGGGCGGGATGACGCTGATCGCCGCCTCCGGGCGGGCAGGCCTGAGGGAGCACGCGGCGGCCGTGCTGCTGTGCAGTACGGGCAGTTCGCGGCTGGTCGCCGAGTCGCTGGTGGTGCCGATGCGGGCCGGGCGGCTGCGTACCTGGCTCACCCGGCGCATCCTGGGCGCGCGGGCGCCGCTCGGGCCGGTCACGCCGATCGCCCGACGGATCCTCAAGTACGCGACGATGGGCCCCGGTTCGGCCCCGGAGATGGTCGAGGCGTGTGCGCGCATCGTGCACGCGTGTCCGCGCCGGGTGCGGCACGCCTGGTCGCACGTACTGGACGCGCTCGAACTCGACGACGCCGTAAGGGAGTTGACCATGCCGACGGCCGTGATCGTGGGCACGGCCGACCGGATGACCCCCGTGGTCCACGCGCGCGAACTGGCCGCCGCGCTGCCCGACTGCGCCGGCCTCAGCGAGCTGCCCGGGATCGGGCACATGACCCCCGTCGAGGCACCCGAGCTGGTCAACGGGCGGATCCGGGAACTCGCGTCCACTTATGTGCGGGCCGAGTTGAAGGAGGGCGCATGAGGAGTGGGGCAGGCCTGGAGGGGCAGGTCGCCGTCGTCACAGGCGCGGCGCGGGGCGTCGGTGAACTCCTCGCCCGCAAGCTCTCCGCGCGCGGCGCGAAGGTCGCGCTGGTCGGCCTGGAGCCGGACGAGCTGAAGCGGATCGCCGGGCGGCTGCACACCGAGGGCGGCCACTGGTACGCCGACGTCACCGACCATGAGGCGATGGTCCGGGTCGCGGCCGAGGTGGAGGAGCGGTTCGGGAAGGTCGACATCGTGGTCGCCAACGCGGGCGTCGCGACCGGCGGGACCTTCGCCGGCTCCGACCCCGAGGCCTGGCGCCGCGTCATCGAGGTGAACCTCATCGGCTCGGCGGTGACGGCCCGCGCCTTCCTGCCCGCACTGTTGGCGAGCCGCGGCTATCTGCTGCAGATCGCCTCGCTCGCCGCGCTCACGCCCGCGCCGATGATGACGGCGTACTGCGCGTCCAAGGCGGGCGTGGAGGCGTACGCGCACAGCCTGCGCACCGAGGTCGGCCACAAGGGCGTACGCGTCGGGGTCGGTTATCTGTCGTGGACCGACACCGACATGGTGCGCGGCGCCGATCAGGACGACGTCATGCGGGAGTTGAGACAGCGGCTGCCGTGGCCGGCCGGCAAGACGTATCCGCTGGGGCCCGCCGTCGACCGGATCGTGGCCGGGATCGAGTGGCGGTCGAGTCATGTGTACGGGCAGTGGTGGCTGCGCGGTGTGCAGGGCGTACGCGGATATCTGCCGGGGATCGTGGCGACGGTGGGGCGGCGGGAGATGCAGCGGTTCGAGCCGCGGCTGGGGCGGGTCCGTACGGGGCTTGTCGGCGCAGGTGGGGCGGCTGATGAAGAGGTGCGCGACGCGGTGCGTAACGGTACGTAACTGACCGAAATGCGCGCTTTATCAGGCCATGTAAATCTGGTTCAGGCTCCATCCCCTCACCCACCAGGGAGTGAATCTCATGGGCATGAAGGACGAGTTCCAGGACAAGTCCGAGCGGCTTCAGCAGAGCGCGAAGAAAAAGGCGAGCGGGGGCCGGAACGAGAGCGAGCGCGGCCGGATGACGCCGGAGGAGCGCGAGCGTCGTAGCCGGATGACCCCGGAGGAACGCGAGCGGGCCCAGCACGAGGACGCCCAGCGCCGCCGTCAGGAGCAGCAGCAGCGCGGCCGTCAGGAGCAGGACCCGACGCGCCGGGCCCAGCAGGAGCAGCAGGACCGCCTCGACCAGGACTACGACATCTGACCGCGCTTGATCACGCTCGATCGCGCTGAGCCGCTCTGATCGGTAAGGGGTGCCCTCAATGGGAGGGCACCCCTTACGCGTCGTCCTGGGAGGGCGGTCATTGCGTGTTGGACTACGCGGTTCCCCTGGGAGGCAGTTTCGGGCGGGTCCGGTCCGGAACGTGGTGGTAGTCCGGGGGAATTGCCACCGGATGGTCCGTCAGCAGTTTCAGGGCCAGGTGGACCGCGTCGGCCAACTGTGCGTGGCGGCCCTCCGCCCAGTCCAGCGGGGTGCGCAGCACGGGCAGGTCGGGGCTGACGCCGTGGTTCTCGACGGACCAGCCGTACGCGTCGAACCAGGCGGCGTTCATGGGAACGGTGATGACCGTGCCGTCGCCGAGACGGTGCCGCCCGGTCATGCCGACCACGCCGCCCCAGGTGCGCTGGCCCACCACCGGGCCGAGCTTGAGCAGTTTGAAGGCCGCCGTGATCATGTCGCCGTCCGAGGACGTCGATTCGTCGGCGAGGGCGACGACCGGGCCGCGCGGGGCGTTCGAGGTGTACGACACCGGCTGGGCGTTACGCGTCAGGTCCCAGCCCAGGATCGTACGGGTGAGTTTCTCGACGACCAGCTCGCTGATGTGCCCGCCGGCGTTGCCGCGCACGTCGACGATCAGGGCGGGCCGGGACATCTCCATGCGCAGATCGCGGTTGAACTGGGCCCAGCCCGAGCCGCCCATGTCCGGGATGTGCAGATACCCGCACTTGCCGTGGCTCAACTCCCGTACGACCTCCCGGCGTTTGGCCACCCAGTCCTGGTAGCGCAGGGGCCGCTCGTCGATCAGCGGCACGACCGCGACCCGGCGCGCATGGGCCTCGCCGTCCGCCGCCGGGTCGGTCATCGTGCCCGTAACCCCGTCCGACACCGCGAACGTCAGCTCCACCGTCGTACCGCCCGCCCCCGCGAGCAGCGGATACGGCCCGGCGACCGGATCGACCGGCCGTCCGTCGACGTGGGTGAGCACCGCGCCCTCGCGGATCCCCGTACCGGCCAGCGGTGAACGCGCCTTGGAGTCGGACGACTCGCCGGGCAGGACCCGCCGAACCACCCAACTGCCGTCTTTGCGGACGAAGTTGGCGCCCAGCAGGCCCTGTGCGCGCTGGTACTGCGGCGGCCCTTCGTTACGGCGCGCGGGAATGACGTACGCATGGGACGTGCCCAGCTCGCCCAGGACCTCGCGCAGCAGATCCGCGAACTCGTCGGGGGACGCGACCCGTTCGACCAGCGGCCGGTACTGGTCGAGCACCGCGTCCCAGTCGATGCCGCACATCTTCGGCTCCCAGAAGTACGCGCGGATGAGCCGGCCCGCCTCCTCGTACGACTGCCGCCACTCGGCGGCCGGGTCGACGTGGTGCAGGATGCGGCGTGAGTCGATCCACACGGTGGTGTCGAGGTCGCCGGACTCGGTGGAGGGGACGGCGCGCAGGTCGCCCTCGTCGACGACGACGAGCCGCGAGCCGTCGCCGCTGAGGGCGAACCAGTCGAGATGGTCGACGAGTTCGGACTTCTTCGCCTTGCTGATGTTGAAGTACTCCAGAGTCGGCCGCCCGGAGGTGTCGGCCGGGTTGACGAAGGTCTCGCCGAGCGCGCCGGAGATCGGCCAGCGCAGCCAGACCAGACCGCCGCCCGCGACCGGGTACAGCGCCGAGTACTTGGAGGCGGGCACCGGGAAGGGCGTGACCCGCATCGCCAGGCCCTCGGTCTCGACGGTCACCGCGGCGCCGTCGCCGGTTTCGTCCTCGGCCACATCCAGGCCGCCCGCGGCCGGGCGTCCCTCGGGGGTCAGCGCGAAGGGAGAGGGCGTCGCGGACGACAGCGGGACGAGGTACGGGCGACAGCCCAGCGGGAAGGACAGATCGCCGGTGTGCACGTCGTACACCGGGTCGAAGCCGCGCCAGGACAGGAACGCCAGGAAGCGGCCGTCCCGCGTGAACACCGGGTTCTCGTCCTCGAAGCGGCCGTTGGTGACGTCGACGATCGTGTGCGCCACCGGACCTACGGCTCCCGGACCTTCGGCTCTCGGTCCCTCGATCCGCGCGATCTTGATCTGCCGCAGGGACCGGCCGATGCCCGGGTGCGACCAGGTCAGCCAGGCGCCGTCGGGGGAGAAGGCGAGGTCGCGCACCGGCCCGTTGATGGACTGGATCAGCTCGGTGACCCCGCCGCCTGCAGGCTCCTCCGCCGCATCGATGAGCAGCAGCCGCCCGTCGTTGGAGGCGATCGCGAGCCGTTCCCCCTGCGGATCCGAGACGAGTTCCAGTACGCGGCCAAGGCGGCCGGAGGCGATCCGGCGCGGTGCGCGGGCGCCGGTCGCGCGCGGCAGGTACGCGATCTCGACGGCGTCCTCGCCCTCCGCGTCCGTCACGTAGGCGAGCCGCCCGCTCGAGCCGAGCATCTCCGGCAGCCGTACGCGTACGCCCGGGGTGTCCGCGATGGTGCGCGCCGGGCCGTCGCGGTGCGTGAGCCAGTACAGGCTGCCGCGGACGACGACGGCGCTGGCCCGGCCCGTCTCGTCCACGGAGATCCCGTCGACGTGCAGACCGGCCGGCACCTGGTACGGGCGGCGCCCCGCACGCGGCCCGCCCAGGCGCACATCGAGGCGGCGGGGCCCCGAGCCGGCGGACAGATCGTCGACGATCCACAGCTCGCCCGCGCACTGGTAGACGACGCGGGTGCCATCGCTGGAGGCGTGGCGGGCGTAGAAGGCGTCGTGGTCGGTGTGGCGGCGCAGGTCGGAGCCGTCGTGCAGGCAGGAGTAGAGGTTGCCGACGCCCTCGTGGTCGGAGAGGAAGGCGATGCGGTCGCCGACGAACATGGGTGCGTCCAGGTGTCCGTCGAGGTCGTCGAGGATGCGCCGCCCGTGAAGCCAGAGGCGTCCGGTGGCGCCGCCGCGGTAGCGCTTCCAGGAGGCGGGCTCGTGCGGGGGCGTGCCGGTGAGCAGCAGCGTCTTGTGCTCGCCGGCGACGTCGGCGACCGCGATGTGCGAGACCGGGCCCCAGGGGAGCTTGCCGCCGGGGTCGCCGTCGACCGGGAGCTTGTAGGCCCAGGTGAAGTGGGCGAAGGGCTCGCCGTGCGAGGCGACGGCGAGGATGTCGCCGTCGGGGTTCCAGCCGCAGACGCGGGTGTCGGGGCTGCCCCAGTAGGTGAGCCGTCTGGCCGGGCCGCCGTCGACCGGGGCGAGGTGGATCTCCGGGTCGAGGCTGCGCCAGTTCGTGTACGCGATGTGCCGGCCGTCGGGCGAGAAGCGCGGGTGGCCGACCTTCGTACGGTCGACGGTGAGCCGCCAGGCCCGGCCGGGGTCACCGAGGGGGGCTACCCAGAGGTCGTCCTCGGCCACGAAGCAGAGCCGGTCGCCGCTGAGGTGGGGAAAGCGCAGATAGCCGGGTGCCGTCTCTTCCGCTGCCGTTCGTCCCCGCGTGGTCGGGTTCTCGTGCTTGTCGCTCACCTACCCATGCTTTGCCTGGGGAGGGGACCCGGCAACTTGTGGCGATGGTTGACCGACGGGGGCGTGATCCAGGACACGTACGAAACGGTTTCGTTTCGCAGAATCTCGGGGTACCTTCATAGGCGTACGAAACCGTTTCGTTCGGAGGCGTGAGTTCGCAGACGTGGGTCTGTAGCCTGGCGCTCCGAGCGTTGGAGTGGGAAAGGGTGAGTGGGATGGCTGAAGCCGCAACGGTGCGTCGGAGTCGGATCACACCCGAGCGTGAGGCCGAGCTGTACGGGGCCGTGCTCGACCTGCTCCGGGAAGTCGGCTACGACGCCCTGACCATGGACGCCGTGGCCGCCCGCACCCGGTCCAGCAAGGCGACGCTCTACCGCCAGTGGGGCGGCAAGCCCGAGCTGGTGGCCAAGGCACTCCGGCATCACAAGCGGCTCGACATGGCCGAGATCGACACCGGATCTCTGCGGGGCGACTTCCATGCCATGGCGAGGCGTGACGATGACTGCACCATGGAGCAGGACACCGCGCTGATGCGGAGCCTGGTCATGGCGATCCAAGCCAGCCCGGATCTCCTCCAGGCGTTCCGGGAGTGGCTCATCGAGCCCGAAATGGCCGAGATTCGCAAGGTGTTGCAGCGTGCCGTCGAGCGAGGTGAGATCCGTGCGGACAACGCCGCGATGGACTACGTGCTGCACATGCTCCTCGGCGCCTTCGTCGCCCGGAACCTGATCGACGAACTGCCGCCGACCCAGGCGTATCTCCTTTCGTACATCGACGCCGTGGTCCTCCCCGCTCTCGGCGCCTGACGCTCAACCACCTTCCAGAGTTACCCACTTGCACCACTTGCACCTGACGCGACCGCTCACGTCGTCGGGCTGATCACCCCTGCCCTGTTCCACCCCACGACCTGACCGGGAGTACTCCCTCGTGGCTACCTTCCTCTATAAACTCGGCCGACTCGCCTTCCGGCGACGGCACTTCGTCGCCCTGATATGGGTGGCGCTGCTGACGCTCGCCGGTGTCGGCGCCGCCAGCGCCCCGGCGGCGGGATCGACTTCCTTCTCGATCCCCGGCACCGAGGCGCAGAAGACCTTCGACCTGCTGGAGCAGCGCTTCCCCGGCATGAGCGCCGACGGAGCGACCGCGCGGGTCGTCTTCGAGGCGCCCGACGGCCAGAAGATGACCGACGCGGACCACAAGGCGGCCGTCGAGAACACCGTCAAGGAGCTGGGCACCGGCTCCGAGGTCGTCTCCGTCACCGACCCGTACGTGACCAAGTCCCTCAGCAAGGACGAATCGATCGCGTACGCGCAGGTGTCGTACAAGGCCCCCGGCATGGAGCTGGAGGACTCCTCGAAGGACGCCCTGGAGGAGGCCGCGCAGGATGCGCGGGACACCGGGCTGACCGTCGAGGTCGGCGGTGACGCGCTCCAGGCCGTCCCGCACACCGGGGCCACCGAGATCATCGGTATCGCGGTCGCCGCGGTCGTTCTCGTCATCACCTTCGGCTCGCTGGTCGCGGCCGGACTGCCACTGCTGACCGCGCTGATCGGGGTTGGTATCGGCGTCGCGAGCATCACCGCCCTGGCGGACGCGCTCGATCTCGGCACCACCACCTCCACGCTCGCGATGATGATCGGCCTCGCCGTCGGTATCGACTACGCGCTGTTCATCGTCTCCCGGTACCGGGCCGAGCTGGCCCAGGGCCGCGAACGCGAGGAGGCGGCCGGACGGGCCGTCGGCACGGCGGGCTCCGCGGTGGTCTTCGCCGGGCTCACCGTAGTGATCGCCCTGGTCGGCCTGGCCGTGGTCAACATCCCGATGCTGACGAAGATGGGCATCGCGGCCGCGGGCACCGTCGCCATCGCCGTACTCATCGCCCTCACCATGATCCCGGCGCTGCTCGGGTACGCGGGTAAGAAGGTCAAGCCCGCGGGGGAGAAGGGCAAGCTGCTGGGCGGCGGCCGTACCGCCAGGAAGGCCGCCGAGAGGGCAGCCGAGGGCGCCGAGCCCAAGGCGAACATGGGCACCCGCTGGGCCCGCTTCGTCGTCCGCCGGCCGATCGCCGTCCTCCTCCTGGCTGTCGTCGGCCTGGGCGCCGCCGCCGTCCCCGTCGCCTCGCTGGAGCTGGGCCTGCCGGACGACGGCTCGCAGCCGACGTCGACGACCCAGCGCAAGGCGTACGACCTGCTCTCCGAGGGCTTCGGTCCCGGCTTCAACGGTCCGCTGATGGTCGTGTACGACGGTGAGTCGAGCGACAACCCGAGGGCCGACGCCACCGAGGTGGCCGACAAGATCAAGGGTCTCGACGGCGTCGTGTCGGTGAGCCCGGCGCAGTTCAACAAGGCCGGCGACACCGCGACGATCACCGTGGTCCCGGACTCGAAGCCGTCTTCCGTCGAGACCGAGGACGTGGTGCACGCCATCCGTGACTCGGGAGGTGCCGTCAAGGCGGACACCGACGGAGAAGTCCTGGTCACCGGCACGACGGCGATGAACATTGACGTCTCGCAGAAGCTCAACGACGCGCTGATCCCGTATCTGGCGCTGGTGGTGGGCCTGGCGTTCCTGCTGCTGATCATCGTCTTCCGCTCGATCCTGGTCCCGCTGAAGGCGGCCCTCGGCTTCCTGCTCTCGGTGCTCGCCGCGCTCGGCGCAGTCGTCGCGGTCTTCCAGTGGGGCTGGCTGTCCGGCCTCCTGGGCGTCGAGGAGACCGGCCCGATCATGTCGATGATGCCGATCTTCATGGTCGGCGTGGTCTTCGGCCTGGCGATGGACTACGAGGTCTTCCTCGTGACCCGCATGCGCGAGGCGCACGTCCACGGAGAGAGCCCCGACCAGACGATCGTGACCGGCTTCGAGCACGGCGCCCGCGTCGTCTCCGCCGCCGCGGTCATCATGATGGCCGTCTTCGCCGGCTTCATCGGATCCAGCGAGTCGATGGTCAAGATGATCGGCTTCGGCCTCGCCATCGCGGTCTTCTTCGACGCGTTCATCGTCCGCATGGCGATCGTCCCCGCAGTCCTTGCCCTGCTCGGCAAGCGGGCCTGGTGGCTGCCGAAGTGGCTGGACCGCGCGCTCCCGAACGTCGACGTCGAGGGCGAGGGGCTGCGCGCCCACGACACCGACGGTCCGAAGGACCCGGACGAGGACCGGGAGTTGGCACGGGTTTGAGACTACGAGTCTGAAGCCTCACCTGAACGGACAGGGCGCCCCACGTATACGTGGAGCGCCCTGTCGCGATGCCTTCCCCTCGGCCTGATGCGGCACTAGTGTGATGCGCCTGAAATCGCGGGCTTAAGTCTGTAGCCTGTTTTCATGTCTCGGGGTCCTCGTGCCGTCGAAGTTGTGCTGTCCGATGAGGAGCGTGCCGAGTTGCTGCGCTGGGCGGGCGGGGCGGTGGCGCCCCGTCTCGTCG
>NZ_BAAGPS010000028.1:92334-95188 GCF_054783935.1 Streptomyces pseudoechinosporeus | reverse complement strand
CGGCAGCCTGCGCGGCCGCCACCGAACGCTGCGCGGCGGCCTCCGCCGTCCGCGAGGTCGACACCGCGGTCGCCGCGGCCGCGGCCGCGCCCCTGGCCGCCTGCGCCGCCTTGTTCGCCGCCCTGGCCGAGCGCTGGACGTCCTGCTCGGCGGCCTCGGCCTCGGCCTTGGCCTCCAGCGCCGCCTCTTTCGCCTTCTCGGCAGCCTTGACCGCCTGCTGGGACAGCTCGACGGCCTCGTCGGTCTTCCGGCCGGCGCGGCGCCCCTCCGCCTCCACGACCTTGACCAGCTGCTGGATCGTTGCCGTCTCTTCGTCACGCGCCCGGGCGATGTACTGGCCCGTCTCCAGGAACCACCGGATCGCCCTCGGTGACCCGTCGTCCAGTGCCCGCTGCGCGTACTCCCGCACCTGCGGTGACGCCGTCACGAGGATAGAGGTCACCTGCACACGCTCGTCCTCCTCGTGAGCGGTGAACTGTCCGCCACTGAGGAAGGCCCGCAACGCGAAGTCCGAACCGGCCCCCAGCGCAGCGGATGCCTCACGCTTCACGGCACGACCACCGTGGGCCATGACCGTGGTCACGGCCACCTCGAGGTCCTCGCGCACCGCGGTCTGGAAACCGCCCTTGAGGAAGGTCTCGATCGTCGGCTGGCCGCCGGACAACGCCACGCCGATACCCTCGCGAGTCGCCTTGCCCGCCATGACCAGGGACCGTGTGAGCGTGAACCTGTCGTCCTCGGCCCGGGCCGCGGGCAGCTTCTCGGCGAGGAACGCCGTCACGTCCGCCGTGCTGCCCACAAGTGCCGCCGCCGCGGCCGTACGTACCGCCCGGCCGCCGGTTCTGTACGCCTCCACCACCTTGCCGCGGTCGGTGTCCGGCAGACCGGATCCCTCGGGCACCGAGTCGGTGTCGGCCCCGCTCGCCGCGTACGCGGGGCGGGTGAGGACCGTGCAGTTCGGCAGCGCACAACCGGCTGCCACCCCGGCGAAAACGGCGAGCATCTGACGTCTGCTGAACTGTCGTGAACGCTGTGCCATCACGACTCCCTTCTACTGTGCTGATCCCGACCAGGACGTGCTCCCGGCCTTCGACGGACTGGCGTAGTCGGTGGCCCGCACCCGGTACACCGAGTCGGACTCCAGGCTCAGGAAGCACTCCGCGGCGGAGGGCCGGTCCTGACGGCCCGTGTCAGGACACCGGCGGCGGTCGCGGTGCCCCGAACGCGCGCCAATGTGCTGCGTGGCTTCATCACAGTCCTAGAAGTCGACAGGAGCCGACAGGAGAATTCTCCACCGCCCCCTGCGGTCCAAGTTCCTTATGGAAGCGGGGGCTTGGCAGGCGCGTCCAATTCAGAAATCGGGCAGAAGTTGGGCAACCCTCGGGCAGTTGTCGTGATATGCATCACACGCAGAAATGGTTGTAGTGATCTTGATAAAGAATCGGTTCCAGTAAGGCCTGACGCGATGACTCCGGCGACTCGTATGGCCAATTCTCCGATTTGTGGTCGCCCTTCGAGGCGTCTGAGTTTGTTGTCGAACAGCCCAGGGTGACCGGATGCGCCCCACTCACCCGACACTGACCCGACGCCGGGCTTGAGGAGGACGCCGTCGTTGCTGAGAAGTCTCCGTATGTGCGGCCTACCGAGCTCGTCGACATCGATGGCGATGGCGGAGGTGGGCGATGGTGGGCTTGTCGGAGGCCGTCGAGCCGGGTACGAGGGCGGACTGGTGAGCAAGTAGGCCACTCCGACTTGCCCGCCCCGCCCCCCAGGTGTGCGCTCGAGGCAGGGCGAGGAAAGGGGAGTGGGGTCATGGCTCACGCAGCGCCACGTATCGCGCGGGGGCACGGCAGCCCCGTACAGCTCGCGATGAGGCTCCCCGCCCCCGTACTCGGGGGGCTCGTCTACGGCTTGTGGGCCGCCGCGATCGGACGGGACGCGGGGCCGATCACCGGCTGGAACGTTCTGCCCGGCGTCGTGTCCGCGGTCGCTTTCGTGGCCGCGTACCTCGGGGCGCGTCTGCTCGGCACGCACCTGCCGCGCGAGCCGCGCGCCGCCGCGTGGGCGGGCTTCGTGGGTGTCGCAGGTGTCGCGGTCGGGTTCCTGCACGGCCTCACCGGGTCGAGCGTCCTGCGGTCGGCGGCCGTGGCGTTCGCGGTTGCGGCGGGCGCGTTCGCGGTGGTGTTCTACCGCTTCTACACGACGGAGGACTGCCCCCGGGGCGAGCGCTGGCGACCGGGCCGCCGCGGAGAACCTCATCCGCGACATGCAGAACGCACTGAAGGGACTGTGATGTCGACCCCCGACTGGTTCAGGGAACTACTCGAAGTCAGTGACGTTTTCGCGGCCAAGGACCGAGCCTATGTCGCGGACTGGCGAGGCGACCCCGAGGACGAGGACGATGTCCCACCGTTCATCTTCCGCCTGGCTGCTCTGGGACGGGTGCTCGCCGAGCGGTCGGCCGAGCTGACCTCTGAGCAGACGCGGCAGGTGTTCCGGATCCTGGAAGAGGTCATGACGTCCGGCAGCGAGTACGACAGCACGGCGGTCGCCACCGGCTTCTTCGAAGCGCTCCTCAACGCCTGGGACCGCGGCTTCGATCTCCGGGCGGTCTGGGACGACGTGGGCCCCGAGTCGCGGGCCTACTGCCTTGCCTGGAACAAGTTCGGGGGCGTCGAGTCACCGGACTGGATGCGCTGACGCGGCCCAGGGTTGCAGGACGTCTCCGGCAGCGGCGGCAGCGCGGCCGCCGCTGCCGGAAGTCCGGAATCGGCCCCGTTCACGAAACCGGTCGGCGGTTCAGGACCAGGACAAGCTCCTGGCCCTGTCCGCTCTCCTGACCTCATGAGGGTGG
>NZ_BAAGPS010000028.1:0-92296 GCF_054783935.1 Streptomyces pseudoechinosporeus | reverse complement strand
CACCACCCTTCCCCGCACAAGAACTGATGAAAGGGCACGACATGCTCCCAAAGGACCGGATCCGGGCACTCCTACGGGAACACGACGATCCCCGCCACTTGGAACGCCCCGCGGACTTCGACCGGGAGACCTCGCGGAACTGTTTCGCCCGACTGGTGAGCGCCATTGAGGAACGTTTCGGGCCGTCCTGCTCAAGTGGCCTGGGCCAGGACGCCAGTTTCTACGGTGTCATCGAGGTCCCAGCGGACGCGACGGGCCTCGGCCTGCCCATGGGTGTCGCGATGAGCAACTTCGGCAACTACTTCGTCACCGCATCAATGAGAATTGGTGAAGGTGTCCCCAGCGGCGAGGCATGCCTGCCCGAGGAGTTCGTGACGTGGCTCGACGGCGTCTGTACGGCCATGGGGTGCACCTTCGTCCCGACCGAACTGCTCCGTGAACCGTACGACGGGCCATCGGTCCTGGCGGCGGCAGGGGACGTGGAGCTGGCGGCGGTGCTCATAGCCGCAGGCGAGGCCGAGGCCGAGGAGGACGACGACGAGCTGGGAAAGTCGGACTGGTCCGAGCGCTACTTCGAGTACATATGAGACATCTGAAGCTCCGTCAGTCACCGGCGATGCGGCCTGCGGCACCCTTCGCTCTCACTCCGTCCACATCCCGGCGGACAATCGGCATGACGGGAAGTGAGGATTACGCTCACGGGATTGTCGACGGCATGTACGAAACCAGGATCAGCGGGTCCGTACCACCCGGATCGGCCTCTACAAGACGGAGTTGATCAAGCCCCGCAGGCCCTGGCACAGCCTGGCCGACATCTACCGGATCAAGGGACCGGCATGGACCCTTTCACGCGATCTGCCCTATGGCGAGCGGGAGTTGGACTTCGTCTGGCACAAGCACCGCTGGTGGTGCCAGGACCCGGAGTGCACCAGGAAGTCGTTCGCCCCAGGAGTGCGCAGATTCCCGCACCCGGAATTCCCCGCGGCGGGGTTCCGGGTGCGGGCACGCGCTGCTGTACGCGGATGGAGCCGTGCCCCAACTCGGCATGGACCCCTCAGCGCACGCCCTAGCTCGTGCGGTCGAGGGCCTCGGGTGCCGAGGGGTTGGTCTCGGTCACGGCCGGGTGCTCGTAGCGGCTGGGGAAGGGGAAGTAGGTGTCGAGGAAGTGGTGGAGTTCCTCGGCGATGCGTTGTTGCTGGTCGGCGGGGGTGTTGACGTCGTTGAGGCAGAAGAAGTCGAAGCGGCGGGTCTGTAGCAGTTCGGCCATCTTCTCGGCGGCGTCGGGCTTGGCGACGTCGATGTACCGGAGCTTGTAGCCGGCGGGGACGGCTCGGCCGGTCAGGTAGGCGTGGTGGTGGTGCAGGGTGGCGCCCGTGGCGATGTCGGTGACGGAGCGGAAGCGGGAGCGGCTGGTGCGCTGGACGTTCTCGGCGTAGCGCTGCTCGATCTCCCGCATCACGGATCGGATGTGGGGGTGCGGGGTGTGCATGAACTTGTTGACGATGAAGCGGCCGTGTTCCTTCTGGAGGAGGGAGCGGACGTTCTTCCCCGCGGAGTTGGGGGCGGGCTCGTCGGGGTGCGGGGCGCCGAGGCCGAACTGGAGGGCGGAGAAGGGGAGCTTGGCGATGCCGTTGCCGTGGAAGAAGTGGCCCGCGGTGACAGGGCCTCCGAGGAAGACGTCGTCGTTGAAGTAGATGTAGTGCTCGGACAGGCCGTCGATGTGGTGGAGCTGGGTTTCGATGGCGTGGGAGTTGAAGACCGGCAGGGCGTCGGGGTCGGTGAAGATCTCCTTGTGGGCGACGACCTTGATGCCGGGGGCGGAGGTGTCGAGCCAGGTGGGGGTCTGGCCGTCGGTGACGATGTAGACGTTCCGGATGAACGGGGCGTACATCTCCAGCGAGCGGAGTGAGTACTTCAGTTCGTCGCGGCTCGTGTACCGGGAGGCGCCGGTCTCGCGGGCGTGGATGCGCCTGACGGCGGTGGAACCGGTGCGGTGTGCCTCGCGCGTGGCGGCCAGCTCGGGGTCGTCGCCGTCGACCCAGGTGTAGACGATGTCGACGGGGAAGTCGACGGTTTCGATGGTGGGTTGGAACAGGTCGCGGAACGTGGGGTGCGGGCGGCCGGCTATCTCACGGGTGGCAGGTATCCGGGCGTCGGCGGGTACGGCCTCGGCGATGGCGTTGGGGCGGGGCGCGACGAGGGCGCCGGGCAGGGCGGCGTCGGGCGTCTGGGTGCGCAGGGTCCTCAGGCGCTCGGCGGCTCGTTCGGCCTTGGCCGGGTCGTCGTCGGCGGCTTCCCGGGCGGCGAGCAGGGCGTCGCCGTCCTGCCAGAACTCGACGTCGCAGCCCTGGGAGAAACCCGAGAGAACCTGCCCGGCCGGACCCAGTTGGAGCTCGGCGAAGCGGATCACGCTCTGGCGCTTGAGGGCCGTGGGCAGGGAGCCGTCGGCGTACAGGACGGCGTGGGCAGGCCAGAGATCGTTGCCGGGCTTGACGGCGTAGAGGGGAGCCGTCGGGTAGAGGGCGCGCAGCGCGGTCAGGAACGCTTTGCGGTCGGCCAGGCGGACGCCGACCACGTGGCGCAGTATGGAGCGGCCGGGGACCAGGAAGTAGTCCAGCCCGGCGTGGTCCAAGGCGTCGGTGACGAGGTGCAGGTTGCGGGCGCGTGCGGCCTCGGCGGTGTACGAGCTGACCGTGCGGCCGTAGTACGTGCGGCCCTCGGCGGTGATCGCGGCGACGGCCGGGTCGGCGGCGAGCATGGCCGCCCGCAGGGCCGCGATCTTCTCCTCCTTGGCCCGCCGGGTCTTGGCCTCGCGCCGAGCCCTCTCGGCGGCCTCGGCCTGGCGCTGCTCCTCTTCGCGGCGTTCGCGGATGCGGCGAGGAAGGAGGCGCTCGGTGGCGGCGGATAAGGAGGTAAGCATCGCGGTATCCAGTTCTCTCCGGTCGAGGGGGGCGTGGACCGGCGGTGTGAGGTTGGAGGCAGACCTCATTGCCCAGGTGGGGTGGGCGGTCTGCAAAGGGAAAAGGCAGGGATCTGAAGAGAAGCCGGGAGGCGGGGAGGCAGACGGATCAGACGGGTCAGACGTGAGCCTCGGTCCAGGAAAGGACCTTTTCCGGCATTCCAGGGATGGCCGACAGGGCGCCGCCGTGGGCGGAGCTGCCCTCCAGGCGCTCCGCCGCCGCACTTGTCGCCGCGCTCCATGAGGGCGCACCGACCACCAGCGCGGCCACAGCCGGCACAGACGTCCACAGTCTTCTCACAGGCTCACGCCTCTCCAATCCGATGTGGCAGGCGTGACGGGTGGCCCTCACTGGGGACAGGGAGCCTATGAACCATCTGCGGGGCCACAGTGAAGGAAGTGTGAACTTGAGGTCATGACTCCGTCAAGAAGACTTTGGGTGGAAAGTCTGAATTTGCCTTTCAAATTCCTGAAAATGGTCAATCGAATTTCTTATTGCATTTTGGAGTCATCTCTCCTCCGCAAAATGGACACGTACGTGACGTGAAGTGACCAACCTCCTCTACTCCACGCCGTCCAGCGCCTCCCCAATCCGGTGATGCCGAGCCGAATCGGCCCAGCCCCGACAACTTCCATGGTGGGCTGGGGACATGGACGTCACCGAACAGCGCGGCAAGGGTGAGGGCCCGGCCCGGAAGGTCAGGGTCCGCGTGTCCATGCCCGCGGGTCTCGTCGTCGCGGTGAAGGCGCGGGTGAGGGCGCGCGGGTTCTCGGCGTACGTCAGCGCGGCGGTGGAGCGGCAGATTCAGCGTGATCTGCTTGAAGAGCTGCTCCAGGAGAAGGAGGCGGAGATCGGCTCACCCGCCCCCGAGGTCCAGGAGGACGCTGCGGAGGTCTTCCGCGAGAGGGCGGAGGGGCACCCCGCCATCGATGATGGTACCGTTTCTTGTACCACTGCCTAGGAGGTGCGGTTTCATGTCCATCACCGCCAGCGAGGCTCGTCGCCGACTGTTTCCGCTGATCGAAGAGGTCAACGGCGACCAGAGCGCCATAGAGATCGTCTCCAAGAACGGCAGTGCGTACCTCGTCGCAGCCGAGGAATACGAGGCCCTCCGCGAGACCGCATACCTGTTGCGCTCTCCCGCGAACGCGCGCCGTCTGCTGCGCTCCTACCAGAACGCCCTGGACGGCGAGTACGAGAGCCGCGAGCTCATCCGCGACGATGCCGACGAGGACCGCCCGTGAAGCTCGCCTTCACCCCGCAGGGGTGGGATGACTACGTTCATTGGCAGACCGCCGACCGGAAGATCCTCAAGCGCATCAGCCGCCTCATCGACGACACCCTCCGCGACCCTTACGACGGCATCGGCAAGCCCGAGCCACTCAAGCACGCGCTGGCGGGGGCCTGGTCCAGACGCATCACCGACGAGCACCGCTTGGTCTACGTCCCCCGGGACGGCGAAGTGATCGTGCTCCTGGCCCGCTACCGCTACGAATGACCCTCAGTCGCCCTTCGGGAACGTCACCTCCACTCGGCGGTTTTTGCGGCGGCCCTGTTCTGAGGTGTTGTCGGCGATGGGGTAGTCCTCGCTGTAGCCGCGTACCTCGAAGGTGACGTCGGGGCCGAGGCCGGCGGCTGCCAGTTCGTCGTGCACCACCTCGGCGCGGTTCTTGGAGAGGGTCACGCCGTGGGCGTACGAGCCGAGGTTGTCCGTGAAGCCGAAGACGCGGACCTTCGTGGCGTTCTGGGCCTTGATCTCCTCCGCGATCGCCTGGATACGTGACCGGGCGTCGGGGTTCAGTTTCGAGCTGTCCTTGGGGAACAGCACCTCCGCCTGCAGCGCGAACGTCACGTCCTCGTTCGTGTCCTCGCGGCGTTCCTCGCCCCCGAGGTCCTCGACCACCGACTTGATGTCCAGCACCCGCGCGGGCGCGAGCGTCGCGCCGTCGGCGAGCCTCAGGCCGGGGCTGTTGGCGTCCACCTCCGGTGGTTGGGAGGTGGTGACGCTGCCTGGGGGTTCGCTGGGGTCGCCTTCGTCGGCGTACACCGGGGTGAGAGGGGTCATGAAGACGAGGGCGGTGAGGGCGGTGGCGGTGATCGCCGTGGCGCGGAGGGGTGAGGGGAGGGGCATGGTTACTCGCCCTCGGTGAGTTCGACGGAGGCCGGGGGCATGCCACCTACCTGGAAGGAGACCTTGGTGGTGCCCTCGGGCGGAGCCGGGAACTGGGCGTACCAGTCCGACGATTCGCCTGCCCTGATGCCGCCCACGAAGCGGGTGCAGAGGCAACGCCCTTCCGTGTCCCGGAGGATGAGGTACTTCTTCTTCCCGGCCTGGTCTACGAGGCTGGCGCCTGCGACGGAGGAAGCATTCTTGGACAACTCCTTCTCGTCACCGCGCCAGTCGGCCGCCGCGAACAGAGAGGAACCGTTGTTGGTCACACTGCCGGACACCGTCACGAAGCCGCCCGGGTCGCGAACAGCCGACGTGATGGCGAGCGAAATGTCGTCCTGCTGGGACTCTGCAAGTACCTGGTCCGGCTCGGCTGCTTCGGACTCCTTGCCTTGGTCGTTGCCCTTGTCGTTGTTCTCGGCCGGGGCGGACGAGGCCGTCTTGTCGGGCTGGTCGTCATCACCGCCCCCACCGCAACCGGCCACCGTGAGGACCAGCCCAGTCGTGATCGCCACCGCGGTCAGTACCGTGCGGCCCTTCATGGTGTGCCGAAGATTCATCGGTCCGGCTTCCTTTCACTCGACCAGATACACAGAGAACAGCACGGACGCGTCGGGAAGGTCGTCCAAAACGAAATCTTCGGGGTCGATGTCGATGAGTTGGCCGTCGCAGTCGAGTTGAACGAGGTCCAGGGGGTCCTCGGGCACATCGAAGTCACAGCGCGGTTCGATGACGGCCGTGGCCTGGGCCGTCGCCTCCTGCGTCTCCGTGCCCGGGATGATCGAGTCCCCGACCGTGTAGTTCGTCTGGATCTCCACCTGGTATCCGGGGAAGCCGTTCACCTCTACGAGTTGGGCACCGCCCTGGAGGGCCGAGTCGTTCGCGGCGGCCAGCTGTTGAGCCGCGGCGGTGGCTCCGGCGCCCGTAGCCTCATTCGGGTCGAGCCAGTCCAGCCAGTTGTCGTCCACCCCGATGGCGCCTTCCAAGCCCTCCATCAGTTCGTCCCGATCCGCCTGCGCAGCCGCCAACGCAGCAGCGTCCGCCGCGGATTGAGCTCCATTCCGCGCGGACGCTGCCTGGGCAAACGCGAAGAGGGCGAACGCGGCGAAGAGCAGAATCCCCGTCAGCCAGATGTAGATCGGGAGAGTCTGCCCTTTGTCGCTCCGCCAAGAGGCCGGTATCAGCCTCCGACTACGTCCGCGACTGCCTGACCGATCGCCTCCGAGATCTGACCGTCCAGCCCCAGCCCGTCGATCAGCGTGAAGATCCCCGCGATCAGAATCATCAGTCCCGCGTACTCCACGAACCCGGCTCCCCGATCCCGCTCCCGCCCCCGCATCCGATCGGAAACGGTCCGGGCCCACGTCTCGAAAGCCCGCTCCACGCGCGCAGCCGCCTTCAGCGTCAAGTCCTTCTCCACAACGACCCCTTTTCTCCCACCCAGGACCACCACCGTCCCGCGCACCGTACGTGACACCCCGCCCACTCCGAGTGGGCCCAGAGACCCAACTTCCCGACATCGGAGTCATCGGTTCCACCCCCCGTGAGCCGTACCCAGCCAGTGCGCGATCGCTTCGCTGCGCGAGGAACTGTGCAGCTTTGCGAAGATGCGGTTGATGTGGTTCTTGACGGTCTTCTCGCTGATGAAGCAGGTGGCGGCGATCTGGCGGTTGTTCATGCCGGCCGCGATGAGATCCATGACCTCCACCTCCCGTGAACTCAGTCCGAAATCCCGTCTGTTGCCGTCGCGGCCGTGGAGCCCCGCCGCGTAGGCGAGTCGGCCCTTTGACGACTGTGCCATAACTGGTTGCACGTGCGAAGGGAATTCGTTCGGTTCGTACGAAACGCTGAGCGATTCCGAGACAGTTTGCGGGACAGCCGAATTCGAGACAGTCGCGTCCGAGACGACAGCCGCCGCGGCGGACGCCGTGAACGTAGGCCTACGTTCCCTCAAGTCCCGTACCGCCGTGATCAGTTCCTCCGCCGTGAACTCGCCGTGGACCAGATAACCCACCGCACCCAGGCGCAACGCCTCCGCCACCACCTCGGGTTCACGGCTGTACGTCAACATCATCACCGGTGCCAGGCGCGCCAGCGAGGGCAGTGCGGTCAGGCCGTCGGTGCCGGGCATGCGTACGTCCAGCAGGACCACGTCGGGGCGGTCGCGGGACGCGGACGCCTGTGCCTCCGCTCCGTTCGCCGCCTGCGCGACGACCCGGATGTCGGGGTGGGCGTCGAGCAGGGCCGCGAGGCCCGCCCGTACGACCGGGTTGTCGTCGGCCACGAGCACTCGTAGGGGCGGGCCGGGAAGTGCCTGGTCAGGCATGTGCGGCCTCCTCTTGGGGAGTGTGTGAGGGGGGTGCGGGCAGCGGTGTGCCCGAGGTTCTCAGGGGGAGGTTCACCTTGACCTCCGTGCCTCCGTGCTCGCCGCGGCGCAGCTCGATGCCCGCGCCTATCGACGTCGCGCGCTCCAGCATTCCCAGCAGACCGAAGTGGCCGGATTTCGCCAGGTGTTGTACGTCGTCCAGGGATACGGAGGTGCCGGTTCCGTCGTCCCGTACGGTCAGGTGCAGTGTCGAGGCCTCGGTTTCGAGGGTCACCTCGACCCCGGTCGCGTTCGTCGCGTGCCGGTGTGTGTTCTCCAGTGCCTCCGAGAGGATGGCGAGGAGTTGGTGGGGTGCTCCGGGAGGGAGTACGAGGGTGGGGGCTGCCCGGTAGGCGAGGGTCGCCCTGATGCCCGTACGGGATTCGAAGTCGTCCACCCTTGCCGTCAGTTCCGTTCTCAGGTCTGTGGGTGGGCTCGACAGGGCTGTGTGGTGGCGCAGGTCCGTCAGGAGATCGCGGGACTCCGCCGCCGCCCGGCGCGCCGCCCCCGCCACCGCCGTCGCCTGATCCTTCAGCGCACGCGGATCCGTGTCGTGGTCGGCGGAGACCGCGAGCGCCTCCGCTGCCAGGGCCAGGCCGTGCAGGGTCTTCGCCACCGAGTCGTGCATCTCGCGAGCCAGGCGGGCCCGTTCGGACTCGACGGCCTCCGCCACCGCCAGCCGCGAGTTGGCCTCCGCGAGCGCCTGGCTGGCCGTGCCGAAGTGGAACATCAGGTTGCGCAGGGTTACGCCGATGATGCCGGCCGCGATGCAGAAGCCGGCGATGAGGAGGGTGCTGGCACCAGTGCCGGGGCGGTGTTCCCAGGCCCTGAACACCGTGAGCAGGACGACGAGTTGGAGGCCGGTGAAGATGCCGGAGCCGCGCCAGCCGTACAGCAGGCCGGAGAGGAGCGGGGTGCAGACGGCCGCGTACGCGAGAGGGGAGGCCGGGGACGCGGTCAGCAGGAGTACCGCGCCGAAGACCAGGTCCACCGCCATGAGGGTGGGGTGGGCGAGGAGGCGTGGGGCGAAGCGGTCCCAGTCCCTGAGCATGGCGTACGAGCCCATGACGCCGAGAACGGCTGCGGCGAGTACTCCGTAGCGGGGTGGGCCGTCTGTCGCGTTGGCCGTCGCGAAGGGGGCGCCGATCGCGATCAGCGTCAGGCGGACGGCGAACGCCTGGCGGCACAGGGCCTGTAGGGCGTTGAGCTGGAGGCGGACGCTTGGCGCTGCCGCGTCCTCTGCGAAGTAGCCTGCGGCTCGCTTGGCAGAGGGGGCAGTTTGGACGCTGCGGGTCCGTTGGGGCTTGTCGCGCCCACGCGGCGGAGCCGCAAATGTCACAGCCCCGCGCCCTTTACGGGGCACCCCGAGCCGTAGCGCAGCAGCGAGCCGACCGCCGACGGCAGCGTAAGGACCAAGCGCGCGATTCCAGACCCCGCCCATCTCAACGTCCCAAAATCGAGCCGAAGTTCGTCCCCGACCCCAGGAACATCCCCGTCGCGATCAGGATCATCGTCGCCGGAAGCATGAAGACCAGCGTGACCATCGTCGCCTTGGGAATCGTCTTCGCGGCCCTGCGGCGGGAGTTCTGGGCGTCCGTCCGCCTCATGTCCGTGGCCAGTTGGATCAGTGTGTCCGCGATCGGGGAACCCAGTTCCTCGCCCTGCTGCAGGGCCGAGACGAACTGGGCCACCTGCTCGGAGGAGTTGCGCTTGCGGAGTTCGTCGAAGGCCTGGCGGCGGCTGACGCCCATGTCCATCTGGCGCAACGTGATCCTCAACTCGTCCGCCCACGGGCCCTCGTAGTGGTCCGCCACCCGGTCCAGCGCCTGGCGGAAGCCGAGGCCGGCCGAGACCACGACCGCGAGGACGTCGAGGAAGTCGGGGAGGGTGCGGTCGATGACCTCCTTGCGGTCGCGGATGGCCTGCCAGATGAGGGCGTCGGCGGCCAGCAGGCCGAAGGCCAGGGTCAGTACGGCGAACAGGAGCTGTCCGTTGGTGAAGAAGACCAGTCCGAGTACGACGCCGAAGATGCCGTAGACCGCCCGGCGGGCCGCGTAACGGTTCAGGGTCAGGCCGCCGGGGTTGCCCGCCATGTCGATGCGGCGGCGTTTGGCGTCGACGCGGCGCGGGCCCATGAGGCGCAGTACGAGGGGCGCGAAGCGCATGCCGAGGCGGTCGACTGCGGAGTCGGCCGTCGAGACACGGGTGGACCCGACCTCCAGGGCGAGGGCTAGGTCGCCGGGGAGCTTGGCTTCCGCGCGGATCATGCGGATGCCGAGTAGGAAGCCCGCGACAGCGAGGCCGGTCAGAAGCGCGAGCAGCAAGGCCAGCAACGTAACTCCCCCCTCACACTTCGATCTTGCCGAGTCGGCGGATGACGAAGAAGCCGATCGTGTAGAGGCCCATGGCGACAAGGACGAGGATCTGGCCGACCGGGGAGCCGGTCACTCGGGCCAGGGCGCCCTCGTTCGAGGAGTTGATCAGGAGGAGCGAGCCGAGGCCGAGGAGCGGGACCGTGAAGGCGGTCGCGTTGACCTCGGAGAGCATCGTGCGGACCTCGCGGCGGGTCTCCTTGCGGTCCTCCAGGGTCTGGGTGAGGTTCCGCAGGGAGTTGACGACGGAGCCGCCCGCCTTGTTGGAGAGGACCAACGTCGTGACGAGGACGACGAGTTCGCGGGACGGGAGGCGTTCGGCTAGTTCGCCGAGGGTGTCGTCGATGGAGCGGCCGAGGCTCAACTGGTCGGCGACCCGGGCGAGTTCCTCGCCGGCCGGGGCCTCCAGTTCCTCCGCGGCCATCGCCAGGGCCGTACGCAGGGCGAGGCCGGCGGCGGAGGCGTTGGCCAGGAGGCGGGCCACGTCCGGGAGTTGGTTGATGAAGGCCTCGATGCGCTTCTGGCGCTGCCAGTTGAGGAAGATCGCGGCGCCCCAGACGCCGATCGCGGCCGCGATGGGGCCGAAGAAGGGGGCCAGGGCGGCGGCTGCGATCAGCCAGAGCGCTACGACGACGGCAGTGACGTACGTGAAGAACTCGCCCGCCGTGAGATCGAGTCCCGTGGCCGAGAGCCGCAGGTGGATGGTGCGGCCCAGGCGGGTGTGGCGCAGGCGGCGGTCGACGGCCGCGAAACGGCGCGCGCGGCCCGCGGCGCTGCGGAGCGGGCCGCCGGAGAGGCGGTCGACGAGGGCCTGGCGCTGGGCGCGTCCGGACGCGTACGTGTGCACGCCCGCGACGGCGAGGGTGCCGCACAGGACGGTGGCGCCGAGGGCGAGCAGTGCGGGGTTGTTCATGGCTCGCTCCTCTCAGTCTGGTCGGCGTTGGTGGTGGGGGTCATCCGATGGCCTGCCTCGTCTGGAGTACGTCGATGGCCTCGGCCACGCGGAAGGCGGGAGGCAGCGGTTCGCCGGCGACGTACAGCTTCTCCGCGACCGGGCGGGGAAGCGGGAGATGCTCGAAGTGGCCGTGGACGACGCGGTCGGGGCCGGTGGGGCGCGGCACGAAGCGGGTGACGGGGGCGATACGGAACTGTTCGCGGCCGTGCGAGACGAGCAGGGCGATCTCGGTGACCTTGCGGGAGCCGTCCGCGTGGCGGGCGAGCTGGACGACCACGTCCACGGCCGAGTTGATCTGGTCCTTCAGTGCCTCGAAGGGGATCTGGACCTCGGACATCGAGCCGAGGGTCTGGAGGCGCATGAGGGCGTCCTCGGCGGAGTTCGCGTGCACGGTGGCCAGCGAGCCGTCGTGGCCCGTCGACATGGCCTGGAGCATGTCGAGGGTCTCGCCGCCTCGGACCTCGCCGACGATGATGCGGTCGGGGCGCATACGGAGCGAGTTGCGGACCAGGTCGCGAATGGTGATCTGGCCCTTGCCCTCCACGTTCGGGGGGCGGGATTCGAGGCGGATCACGTGCTCCTGCTGGAGCTGGAGTTCGGCGGAGTCCTCGATGGTGATGATGCGTTCGTGGGCCGGGATGAGGCCGGAGAGGGCGTTGAGGAGTGTGGTCTTGCCGGTGCCGGTACCGCCGCTGACGATGACGTTGAAGCGGGCCCGGACGAACGCCGCGAGCAGCATCAGCATCTGCTCGTCGAGCGAGCCGAGGCCGATCAGCTCCGGGAGCGTGTACGCGCGGGGGAAGCGGCGGATCGTGAGGGTCGGGCCGGTGAGGGCGAGCGGCGGGATGATGACGTTCACGCGCTCGCCGGTGGGGAGGCGGGCGTCGACCATGGGGTTCGACTCGTCGACGCGCCGGTTGACGGTCGAGACGATGCGCTCGATGGTCTGCATGAGCTGCTCGTTGGAGGCGAACCTCAAGGGCAACTGCTCCACGCGGCCCGCCCGCTCCACGAAGATGGAGTCCGGCCCGTTGACCATGATCTCGGTGATGGACGCGTCGGCGAGCAGGGGTTCCAGGACGCCGAGCCCGAGAGCTTCGTCGACGACCCGCCGTATGAGCTGCGACCGCTCGGAGGACGACAGGACCGGGCCCTCGCGGCTGATGATGTGCCCGAGCACCCGCTCAAGGCGCAGGCGCCGCTCGGCCGCCGCGAGGCTCGACATCTCGGCCAGGTCGATCTCTTCGAGCAGCTTGGCACGGTAGACGGCGACGAGGTGTCCGTCTTCGCGGCCGGCTCCGCCCTCTTCGGGGGCGGCGATACGGGCCTTGAGGCTCATGTCTTCAACTCCCTTCCGGGGGAGGGTCGTTCAGTACGGAGCTAGTCGTCATCGTCGTTGGGCATCGTGGCGCTCCTCTCCACTTGCCAGCCCTCCCCCACGAACGGGATGAGCAGCGGGACCTGCACGGTCACGGTCGCAGTGGTCGTGTCTCCCCCTCCTCCCGGAGCGGATACGTTCGCGTCGAGCCAGTCGCTCATCGCGGCGTACCCCGCCGCCTCCCCCGCCTCGCCCTGTGAGGCGACCCGCGCGGCGGCACGCGCGCCGGATCCGGCCTGGTTGGCGGCGTATCCGACGAGGCCCAGCTGAATGGCGGCCAGCCCGACGAGCAGGAGGACGGGCAGGAAACCGGCGAACTCCAGCATGGAGACGCCCCCGTCATCCTGGGCCCTCCTCCGCAGTTTCCGGAGTACGCTCATCCGTCGCCCTCCCCCTCCACCGCCGCGCCCGCCTCGCCCTGGACCTCCCAGCCCGCGTCGAAGCCCGGGAAGAAGAGGGGGACTTGGGCGGTGACCGTGGCCCTCATGACCTCTCCGTCCTCACCGCATTCGATGGTCGCGCCCTGCCACGCGTTGGGGAGGTTTTCCCGGCCCGCATCCGCACAGGCAGCCCCCGCCCCCGCACCGGAAGCGGCAGCCGCCGTAGCCGCCCGCGCCGCCTCATCCGCCGCGTTCCCCGCCAGCGAGTACGTGTAGCCGTACAGCACGCACTGCCACAGGATCGTCATCACGACCAGCAGCAGCGGGAACATCCCGGCAAACTCCAACGTCACCGCTCCCCGGTCGCCGCCCTTGCGGCGCAGCGCCAGGGCGCCTCGGTCGCCGGAGGACTTGCGGCGCTTGCCGCCGCCCCCTTCCTGTGGGGTCACCAGGCCCAGTTCGCCCGCCAGGGCCCACAGCGCCTGCTTCACCGTGGAGCGGGCGTCGAGGTCCTGCATGCGGCCCGCGTCGACCACGGACTGGAGTTCCTTGAAGGCGGCCGGTACCGCGATGCGGGCCACCTTCGTGCCGGTGACGCGTTCGACGAGGGACGGCTGGATCTCCGTACCGCGGGAGAAGCGGTTGACGACCGTCAGCGTCTCCTCGGCCTTGCGGATCTGGAGGCGGTCCCACAGGCGGACCATGCGTTTGGCGGCGCGTACGGCGACGACGTCCGGGGTGACGAGGAGGAGGGCCTGGTCGGCGAGTTCGACGGCGGCGGCGGTCGCGGAGTTCATCTGGGCGCCGCAGTCGACGACCACGACCTCGTAACGGGTACGCAGCGCCTGCAGGACCTGGCGGGCCGCCCGGTCGGTGACCTCCTCGCCGCGTTCGCCCTCCGCCGGGGCCAGCAGCAGCCCCAGCCCGGTGTCGTGGGTGTAGACGGCGTCCTGGAGGACGCGCGGGTTGATGTCGCTGATCCCGGCGAGGTCGGCGACCGAGCGGCGGAACTGTACGTCCAGGTACGAGGCCACGTCGCCCGACTGGAGATCGAAGTCCAGCAGTGCAACGGTACGGCCCGATGCCCTTGCCGCGAGGGCGAGTTGGACGGCCGTGACCGTCGCGCCCACACCGCCCTTCGCCCCGGTCACCGTGACGACGGTGCCGCCGGGTCCCGCATACAGCTCCGGCGTACCGCTGCCGAGGTGGCGTCGCATGCCGAGCGACCAGGCCGCGGCGGCCTGAACGCGTTCGGCGAGGGCGTCGTAGCCGAGCGGCAGGCCGATGATGCCGCGGGCGCCGGAGTCCATCGCCGCGGTCAGTACGCCCGTACTGGTGTCGGCGGTGATGAGGACGACCCCGACCGCCGGGAACCGCATCACCACGTCGCGGACGACGTCCAGCGCGGGCATCGGACCTATCCGCTCGTGGACGAGGACGACCTCGGGCAACTCGTCCAGGGACTCCGCCGCGAGCCGCGCCAGGGTGTCCAGGAGCGCCGTGGTGTCCGGGACCGGCGCGGCGGGTTCGGCGTCGGGGAGCTGGCTCAGCAGCGTGGTGAGGGCGCGGGCCGAGTCGATGTCGCCGACTGCTGGGAGGATGCGGATGGTCATCGGCACACCTTCGGGGACGCCTTCGTGGGGGCTGAGCGCATCACGGCCTCCTAGTTGTCCTCGTCGAGGGTGTACGAGCGGTCGCCGGGCGCGACGACGGTGTCGGAGCCGCCGGCGACCAGGGCGAGGCGTACATGGGTCGCGAACGACTCGGCGTAGGCGACGCGTTGGGTGTCGGCGGTGGTGAGGGCGAAGGTGATCGGGACGGCCTCGGTCGCGGTGCGGCGGCGGTCGTCGCTGTTCTGGGAGGGGTCGAGGGCGGTGAGTTTGCCGACGTCGATGACCCTGGCGTTCTCGACGATGACCTTCGACTGGTCCTTGCCGTTGTCGTTCTCGGCCTCGAAGGTGGCGTAGATGTTGACCCGCGCACCCGGATTGATCTTGCCTGCCACACCGGTAGCCGCGTCGATCATGATCGCGATCTCCTGCTGGCCCGCCTCCAGCGCGGGCCGGTCCACGATCATGTCCTGCTGGAGCAGGGAGCCCTTCTCCAGCCGGGTGACCGCGATCTTGCCGCGGATCTCGGAGAGATCGGTGACCGCGGTCGAGGACAGCCACCGCTCGGGCATCGAGACCTTCTCGAACTGGCCGGCCGACAGCTCCCGGTAGGGCGCGACATCGCTCTTCAGGCGGTACGCCGCGACCTCTGGGCCGACTTTCGAGTTCACGTCGCGGATCACCGAGAGCACTCCGGCGAAGGCGCCCACGGCGCACAGGACCGAGAGGACCAGCAGGATGACGCCGCGGCGCTGGCGTGAGTTCATGACGCGGACAACCTCGATCGGGGGCGGGGACAGCGGGGGTCGAGCGGTCGTGCCTGGTGCTCAGGTGGTTCGAGCTGTTCTGCTTGCACTGGCTGTTCAGATGTACGTACGTGACTTACGTAGTGCCTCGTGGCAAGGCGCGTACAGAAGAAACTGCCCGGACGGCGGCGGTCGGAAGCTCCGGCGGCGGGAGCAAAGGTGCCGCACAGAAACCGCACCGGTCGCCGATGAGCTCAAGGCCGCACCAGTGGCACTCCTCGCGCCGTACGGACGAGACCAGTTGGTAGAGCACGGACACGTCGTGCAGTCCCGCGGCGAACTCGGCGACCTTCCCCGTGCCCCACCAGCGCGCGGACTCGGCGGGCAGCGGCACGGTGGCGACGCCCTGCACGCGCCAGGCGGGCGCGAGCGTCGTGGTGAGCCAGTCGCCGGGCAGCTGCCCGGGCGCGATGAGCATCCGCGTGCCGAACTCGGGCCCGGCCAGCGTCTCCTGCTGTCCGAGCCGTATCAACTGCGGCCGCGGATTGGCCAGTACGGCGAACTGGGCGCCCGGCACCCACGACTTGGCGTGGGACTTCAGGGACACCGGGACCCGGTCGAGCTTGGCGACGGAGCCGAGCAGGGCGCCGGCGTAGATGTAGTGGGCGAGCAGCCGTGCGGAGGAGGCGAGCACGCCGGGGCTGAAGTCGCAGACGGAGAGCTGGCGGAGCTGCTGGGCGAGGAGGGCGAGGCCGAGCGGCGGCAGATCGACACCGAGGAGGGCGATGCGGTCGCTCTCGAGTACGGAACGCACGGCGTGCAGCCGCCGGGTGACCTCGGCGGAGACGGAGGCCGGGTATAACGCGATCACATATCCGTGCTGCTCGATGAGCGTGTGCATCCCGGTGAGGGAGCTCTCGAGGCTGTCGAGGGGCTGGACGGCGGCGGGCGGCGTCTGCCGGTCGTGCGTTGGGAGCACCAGATCGGAACTGGTGACTGCTATCGCGGTCGGCACGCTGCACACCACCCCGTCCACTGCGGCGGGGTGGACGACCACCGCCTCAGATCGCCCCTGTGACGTCGTCTTGCAGCAGAACCATATCCACGGCATGGCCCGCTCAACACCGAATCTCCGAGATCAACTCACCGAAGGTGCAGGGTGATCGACACAGCGTGAAGCGCATATGCCTCAACTCGGCCGTATCGTGGGCACGTTGAGATCCCTGGTGAACGGTTGGCCGCGTTGCGTTCGGTAATGCGCCGATGCCATGATCGCACTCATGTCTGATCACGGGGGAGACAGCGCGGCGGCAGGACATATACGTAGGTCCCGGATCTGGGACTACATAGAGGACGCCGACACGAGCACGAGCGCGGGCGGCGCTCCGGCGGAGGAGCCGTCGAGCCCGCCGTCTCCCTCCCCCTCGGCGGAGCAGGGCCCTTCACCTCGTACGGGCTCTGCTCGCCACTCTGACCAGGCAAGCCTCCGCCGACGCGAAGTCGCCGCCCTGCTCGGCGAGTTCCGGCGTACGGCCGTGCTGTTGCCTCTCGAGGAGGACGGCTCCCCGCTGACCGCGGAGTTCGGCGGTATCCGGTGGATCTACGCCTTCTCGGACGAAGCGGCGCTCGCTCGATTCGCCATCGCACGGGGTGAAGGAGCACGGGAGTGGGCGTACGAGTGTGTCCTCGGCGCCCGGCTGCTGGATGCCGCGATTCCCGCGATGCCGGTGCCGTGCGGGGTGGCACTGGATGTCGGGAGTGAGGGCGAGGGGGCGCTGTTTCCACCGGTGCGGGGGATCGTGCCGGACGGGGCGGCGGTGGACGTAGCGGACGGCGACCCCAGGGACGTACACGGAACGGCTGATCGGAACGGGAAGTTCGCGCGGTGAGCGAGGGCGGCGACAACGGCAGGGATCTGCAGGTCCAGGGGCTTGGCCTCATCACCGAGGGCATCACGCTGGCGCTGGACGAGTTGCGTGAGCTGGGGATGATCGGCACGGCGAGCACCGGCCGGGGTTTCTCCGATCTGGCGCTGTCGGGGCTGGAGTTGGGGCACGGCGGGCTGACCTCGGCGCTCGACTCGTTCTGCGAACGCTGGGAGTGGGGCGTGCGCTCGCTGATCAACGAGGGCAACAACTTCGCGGAGGCCGTGGGCCTGTCGGCGGGGACCTTCTACGAAACGGACCAATACGTCGAGGGCACCATGAAAGTCGCGGCGAACTCGATCATGGGCAACCCGCACCTGACCGAGGACGAGGTCACGCAGATGGGTTGGGGTGACCTGGCGAAGAACCACGCGCTCGCCGACCCCGACTACAGCGAGGAGTCCTTCGATCAGGCGTGGGAGAACAGCAAGCAGGGCTGGAGCGACGCCTCCCGTGACGTGATGACGTCGGAGGTGCTCCGGCTCGGGCCCGTCGACATCCAGGGCTCGACCGGCATGACCGACGAGGAGTACGAGGCGATGCTGGACCGGCAGTTCGGCCCGTCACCCGAGGAGCGTGCGGAAGCCGCCCGGGCCCAGGCCGAGGGGCAGCAGAACGAGGACGCCGGCTGATGGCCGACTGGCGCGACGCGTTCAACAGCGGTCTCGGCAAGCTGGAGGACGGCTGGGACGCGGGCAAGGAACTCGTCGGCGAGGGCATCGACAAGGGCACCGACGTACTCGGTGACGGCCTGGACTACGTCGGTGCCGAGGGCGTCGCCGACAAAGTGGAGGACTGGGGCGACGAGGCGGCCTCGGCCCTGGGCGCCACCCCGGGCGAGCAGCAACTCGGCGCCACCGAGGACGCGAACGAACTCGTACACGGCAACCCGGGGCGCATCCGCGAAAGCGCCAAGCACCTGAAGGACTTCCACAAGGCCTTCGACAAGGTCGGCGGGGGCATGCGCAAGCTGGACTCCTCGCACTGGAAGGGCAAGGCGGCCGACACCTTCCGCGAGAAGTTCGCGATGCACCCCAAGAAGTGGCTGCACGCGGCCGACGCCTGCGACGCCGCCGCCAAGGCACTGGACTCGTACGCGGACACGGTCAAGTGGGCCCAGGGGCAGGCACAGGAAGCCATCGACCTCTACAAGAAGGGCAGGAAGGCTTCCGACGACGCGGTGGACGCGTACAACACGAAGGTCGACGCCTACAACGCCAAGGTGAGCGCGAACCAGGATCCGGGCCCGCAGCCCGAGCCCTTCCAGGATCCGGGCAAGCAGGACATGGCGCGGGCTCACGAGATCCTGAAGGAGGCCCGCCGCCAGCGCAACGACGCCGGCCGCACGACAGCCGAGTCGGTCAGGGCCGCGCTCCGGCACGCTCCGGCCGAGCCCCCGCCCCTGGACCGGCTCACGGCAAACGCGGGCGACCTGTACAAGGCGGCCGACATGGAGCTCACCCATGTCAAAGGCGGCGTGGTCAAGGGCACCGCGGGCATCCTCAGCTTCGCCCGCAGCATGAACGCGCTCGACGCGTACAACCTCACCCACCCCGCCGAGTACCTCCAGAACCTGAGCATGACGCTCTCCGGGCTCACCTCGACCGTCGCCCAGCCGGAGCGGGCTGTGAAGGCCGCGTACGAGGGCTTCATGAAGGACCCGTCCGAAGGCGCCGGCCGTCTCTTCCCCGAGCTCATCGGTACCAAGGGGACGGGGACGTTGCGCGGGCTGCTGCGGGGCGGGGTCAAGGGCGCGGCGGAAGGAGCAGCGGAGTCGGGGGCCAGGAACTCGGCGCGCGACGCCATCGGGGAGGACCCCGCGAAGGGCTCCCACACCGAAGACTCCCGGGTGAACAAGGACACGGACCCGATCGACCTCGCCACCGGCAAGATGTACCTGCCGCAGACGGACGTAACCCTGCCGGGCGCCCTGCCTCTGATGTTCAAACGGCGGGTGGAGTCCGGCTACCGGCTGGGCCGCTGGTTCGGTCCGTCGTGGTCATCCACCGTCGACCAACGCCTGGAGATCGACTCCGAGGGCGTCGTCTTCGTCACGGAGGACGGCCTCCTCCTCTCCTACCCGCACCCGGCGCCCGGCCTGCCGACTCTGCCCAGCCACGGCCCGCGCTGGCCGCTGGACCGCGAGGACGGCGGCTACACGATCACCGACCCGCAGACGCGACGGGTCTGGCACTTCACCGACCGCGGCGACGACCTGGCTGTCCTGGAGCAGATCGACGACCGCAACGACAACTGGATCACCTTCGAGTACGACGCCGAGGGCACTCCGCTCACGATCGTGTCCAGCGGCGGCTACCACGTGCGCATCAGCACGGAGGGCGAACGGGTCACGGCGCTGCATCTGACGGGCGTGGAACAGGAGTTGATGCGCTACGGCTATTCGGAAACGGGCGATCTGACCGAGGTCGCCAATTCCTCCGGCTTGCCGCTCCGTTTCACGTACGACGAGGCGGGTCGTGTCACGTCGTGGACGGACACCAACGACCGCTCGTACCGGTACGAGTACGACGACCAGGACCGTTGCATCGCCGAGGGCGGCTCCGAGGGCCACATGAACCTGCGCGTCGCCTACGACGGGACGGACCCGGAGACCGGCCTGCGCGTGACGACCACGACGACCGGTGAGGGCCACACCCGCCGTTTCCTGGTCAACGACGCCTGGCAGGTCGTCGCGGACATCGACCCACTGGGCGCGGTCACCCGCTACGAACGGGACCGCTACAACCGCCTGCTCTCCCAGACGGACCCGCTGGGCCACACGATGTCGTTCCGCTACGACGAGGCGGGCAACCTGCTGGCCGCGATACAGCCGGACGGCCGCGAGGCGAGGGCGGAGTACAACGAACTCGGGCTGCCGGTACGGGTGGTGAACCCGGACGGCACCGTCATGCGCCAGACGTATGACGACCGTGGCAACAGGACGTCGGTGACGGACCCGACGGGCCGGACCACGCACTTCACGTATGACGAGGCCGGCCGCCTCACCGCCGTGACGGATCCGCTCGGGCAGACGACGGCGGTCCGCTGCGACCGGGCCGGGCTGCCGGTCGAGATCACGGATCCGCTGGATGCGGTTACGCGATACGAACGGGACGCGTTCGGCAGGCCGGTCGCGATCACGGAGCCGGCGGGCGCGACAACCCGCCTGGAGTGGACGGTCGAGGGCCATCTGACCCGCCGTACGGCCGCGGACGGCACGACGGAGTCGTGGACGTACGACGGCGAGGGGAACTGCACCAGCCACACGGACCCGATGGGCGGGGTCTCGCGCTTCGAGTACACGCACTTCGACCTGCTGTCGGCGCGCACAGGCCCGGACGGCGTCCGCTACGAGTTCGAACACGACATGGCGCTGCGGCTGACACGGGTGACCAACCCACAGGGCCTGACGTGGGATTACGCGTACGACCCGGCGGGCCGCCTGGTTGCTGAGACGGACTTCGACGACCGCACGCTCACGTACTCGCATGACGCGGCGGGCCGTCTCACGTCCCGCACGAACGCCCTCGACCAGACGGTGGCCTTCGAGCGCAACGAGCTCGGCCAGGTGCTGCGCAAGGACGCGGCCGGCCAGGTCACGACGTACGCGTACGACCTGACGGACCAGCTCGCCCAGGCGACGGGCCCTGACGCCACGCTGACGCTGCTGCGGGACCGCTTCGGGCGGGTGCGATCGGAGACGGTCGACGGCCGCAAACTGACGTATACGTACGACGAGTTGGGGCGCCGGACCGGCCGTACGACGCCGACTGGCGCGACGACGACGTGGTCTTACGACGCGACCGGGCGCCGCACAGGGATGGTAGCTGCAGGTCGGAGCATCGACTTCGCGTACGACGCGGCGGGCCGCGAGCTGTCCCGCCGGATCGGCGAGACAGTCACGCTTGAGCACGCTTTCGACACCTTGGGCCGCCTGACTGAGCAATCGGTGACCGGTGCCGGGGGCCGGTCGGTGCAGCACCGGGCGTACACGTATCGCCCGGACGGCAACCTCATCGGCATCGACGACCAGCTCTCCGGCTCCCGCCGCTTCGACCTGGACGCGGCGGGCCGGGTGACGGCGGTGCACGCGGCGGGTTGGACGGAAACGTACGCGTACGACGAGGCGGGCAATCAGACCTCCGCCTCCTGGCCGTCGGGCCATCCCGGCCAGGAAGCGACGGGCTCGCGTACGTATGAGGGCACCCGCATCACCCGCGCCGGCAACGTCCGCTACGAACACGACGCACTGGGCCGCATCACCCTCCGCCAGAAAACCCGCCTGTCCCGCAAACCGGACACCTGGCGCTACGAATGGGACGCCGAGGACCGCCTGACGTCGGTGATCACCCCGGACGGCACACGCTGGCGCTACGTGTACGACCCGCTGGGCCGCCGCACGGCAAAACTCCGCCTGGCAGACGACGGCGAAACGATCGCGGAACGCGTCGACTTCACCTGGGACGGCACGACGCTCTGCGAACAGACAACAACCTCCGCAGAGCTGCCGCACCCGGTCACCCTCACCTGGGACCACCAGGGCCTCCGCCCCATCGCCCAGACGGAACGCATCACGGCGGCGGAGGCGCCCCAGGAGGAAATCGACTCCCGCTTCTTCGCGATCGTCACAGACTTGGTTGGCACGCCGAGTGAACTCGTGGACGAGCGGGGCGAGATCGCCTGGAGAACACGCAGCACCCTGTGGGGCACCACGGCCTGGGCCGCGAACAGCACGACCTACACCCCACTCCGCTTCCCAGGCCAGTACTTCGACCCGGAAACGGGCCTGCACTACAACTACTTCCGGCACTACGACCCGGAAACCGCCCGCTATCTGTCGGCCGACCCTCTAGGACTCGCCCCCGCTCCCAACCCTGCGGCCTACGTTCACAACCCGTTGACGTGGACCGACCCGTTCGGTCTGACGCCGTGCAAAGATGCCGAGAAGAACGCGGCCGCCAGGAACGAAACCGTACTCGGCAAAGACGTACCGACGCGATCAGAAGCGTCTGTCGGCAGCTCAGCTAGCCATAATTACAAGAAGACGTTTTTCAATGCTCACCCAGACCTCGAAGGGAAGGTGGTGGTTCACCATGCCATCGAACAACAAGTCCTCAGACGCTATCCGAACCTATTCTCGGCCGACGAGATTCACTCTCTGGAAAATCTTCGAGGAATACCAAAGGGCGACATAAACAGTCGAATACATTTGAGCGAGATACGCGTCTCGTGGAATGAGTTTTACAATAGCCACCCAAACCCGACTCGCCAGGAAGTGCTGGACCATGTAACCCGCGTTGACGATACACTCGGCCACTGGTTCAGTCCACGTATTAGGTGACTGAGAGAAACAGAGAGGTCTAGTCATGTGGCGTGAGCTCGCCTTGGAGTTCCCCGATGTCGAACTGCACGATCCGGCAACCGAAGACGCTCTGAGGTCCATCGAGGAGCAACTTGGGCAACCAGCGCCTCGATCCCTTCGAGCTTTGCTCATGGAGACCAACGGGATTGACGCAAATTACGGCACAGAGATCATATGGAAAGTTGAAAGAATTATTGCCGAGAATGTCTCATTCCGCAGCAACGAGCAGTTCCGCACCCTGTACATGCCGTTCGATTCACTTCTTTTCTTCGGCGACAACGGGGGAGGAGATCAATTCGCTTTCGTTCGGACGCCGGAGCGAGAAGACGTATTCGTCTGGGATCATGAGACGGATAGCCGAAACTGGATCTCCCCCTCACTGGAGACTTTCCTTCGAAGCGCCCTGGAGAGCGGCGGCGAGGACTGGTACCGCTAGCTTCATGATGCACAGCATTGAGAGTTTGGAAGATGAATTGGAGAGGCTGCGGTGTCACCCGAATACCGAATGCGCACCGCCCGTCCTGTGCGAATTCATAGTTGATGTCTCGGACGATCCCACACGCTATGCGAATCGTCTGCGTTCCGTGCTTTCGGCTGCCGTGGGCCTGGGAATAACTTCCGATTTCGAGGACGATATCCTTCCCGTCGCTGATGTGCCGGACTGGTTCATCGCCATCAGCTCCCAGGACGAGAAGCGGGCCCCCGACTTCGCAAAGTACGGCCGCAACGCATTTACGGACCAAACGGAACAACCACCCTGGAAACTGCAGAACTGGCTCTACCGATTTGACCCCGACGACGATTCACGAGGCTGGGAGTGGTGGGACATCACACCGGCCGGACCCTCCCGCGTGCGTGTCTGGGTGGACAGTTGGGGGGAATCCTTCTTCGGCTGTCAGGAACTGCGCTGGGCGTCATACACCGCCGGAGCCCTGCGCGTTGGGGGGCCTTTCGTTCAAGAGTCCAGTATGTGGGCTGAAGCAACTGCGGAGGGGGATTTCGATGCATCTCAGAGCTGAGATGGACGAGCCGAAGCGATTGGTGAAAGCCGCCTTCAAAGATTCCAGTATCACGGTGTACCAGGCATACCCCAGGGAGATCGCGGAGTCGGCCGTGCACGCGGGGACCTTTGTCGCGCCATTCAAGAAAGAGCGGATGACCTGGATCAAGCCTTCTTTCCTGTGGATGATGTACCGCTCAGGGTGGGCGACCAAGCCGAACCAAGAGCATGTGCTCGCCGTCGAGATCTCCCGAGCAGGCTTTGAATGGGCGCTGGCTCACTCGGCACTGAGCCACTTCGATCGTCAGGTGCATCCGGACGAGGATTCCTGGCGGCAGGAAGTCAAGGAAAGTCCTGTGCGGATCCAATGGGACCCGGAACGGTCGCTTTCCCTCGATCCGCTGCCCACGCGAGCGATCCAGATCGGCCTCTCCGGAGAGGCAGTAGAGCTCTATGTGCACGACTGGATCATCGGCATTACAGACGTTACCGAGCATGCCCGATCCATCCACTCGGATATTCGTCACGGGCATACCGCGGAAGCAATCCGGAAAATCCCCACCGAGCGGCACTATCCGCTTCCAGAACAGATCCAACGGAGGATCGGTGCGGACGGGTAGCCCGAACCTAAAGGCTCCGAGCCGTAAACCCGCGTGTAGAGAAACGGGCGGCACAGATATTATCTGCTCTGGCGCCCTCATTCAGGCGCGATGGCCAGTTCGAGTACGCCCGGACTGCCTGACCAAGGGCACTGGCTGCGGCTCCTTCAAACCACCGAGGACATATCCCGACCTGCGCGGCGCGATGACGTGGTCGACGAACTGGGACGCGGCGGCGGGCAACGCATGGTCGAACGCCGTGGGACCACACGTGCACGCGCTGCCCTGACAGCTTGCCCACCTCGACCGGAGCCCGACGGCAACACGGCCCGCATGCGCCTGCCGCCGCCGGGCTCCCGGCCGCCCCGAACAGCGATTGGAAGCTTTGGGACAGCCCCTCGGCTGCGACCAGGCACTACCGAAGTCGCGGGTGTCCCAAACCTTCCAATCACACCCCTGGGCCGATGAGACGGAGGGCGTCCTGGACTCCCCCACAGGCTGGGACCTCACGCGCACGGGTTTACGGAGCCTCGGCGGTGGCCGACAGGGGCACGTCCACGGGAGGGGGTGTACACGGCTGCGGATGTGACACATCGGGGGCCATCTGTAACGTTCGCAGAACTACCTACCAGTGGGCAGCGCCCCCGTACACACGTGCATGGACGCGGCCTCCCGGTGCTCAACTCCGCCCCGTACCACGCGCGCTCATTCGCGGTCAGCGGCCAGTTCGAACCACACCACCTTCCAACCGGGCGTTCGGGAACGATCGGTGATGGGGTAGCGGCCCCAGGAGTCCGCCAAGGCGTCGACCAGGTACAGGCCCCGGCCGAAGTCCTCGTCGGGCGTGCAGGGCAGAGGGCCGGGGAGTTCCGGGTGGTCGTCCATGACTCCGATGCGTACGACTCCGGCTCGGGTGTGGAGTCTGACGGTTACGGGGCCGTCGGAGTGTTTGACCGCGTTCGAGACCAGTTCCGAGGTCAACAGCTCTGCCGTGTCGGCCAGTTCGAGGGAGCAGTTGTAGTCGAGGAGGGCCGTGCGGATCGTGCGGCGGGCGATGCGTGGGGCTCGGGGGTTGTTGGTCAGGTGGAGGTGGCATTCCCAGGTGGGGGTGGGGATGAGGGCCGGGGTCGGGGTGGCTTCGGGCATGGCAGAACTCCGTTCCGGGTGAGGTGAGATGAAGGGGCGTGGCGGCAGTCGGTGGCCTGTCGCGGGCATGCTTCCGCGATGCGCTTCCAACTGCCGTGAGTAGCTCGCGCGTTACTCAACGTAGAGCAGCGATTGGTTACATTGCCACTTCACTGAAGAAATTGACCCGTTCGTGGTCCGCCAGTACTGATGGGCGGCAGACTGCTGGCGACCATCGCGGAAGGAAGGCCATGCCACCAAGGACCACTCCTACGGAGCGTCAGAAGCGGCTGGGCAGCGAGTTGCGCAGGATGCGGACGGCTGCGGGAATGACGGCGGATCAAGCTGCCGGGCTGCTCGGGCTCGACCGGGCGAAGATCTCCAATATCGAGACCGGCATCCGCACCATCAGTCCCGAGCGGCTACGCACCCTCGCCTGCAACTGCGCCTGCTCGGACCAGGCGTACGTCGAGGCATTGGTGAGCATGGCTCGGCCCAACAGCCGTGGCTGGTGGGAGCGTTACCGGGGTTCCCTCTCCCCCGGCCTGCTGGACATCGCCGAGCTGGAGTCGTACGCCGTGCGCATGCGTACCGCCCACACCGCGCACATCCCGGGGCTGTTCCAGACCAGCGACCACGCCCTCGAACTCTTCCGGGCCGTACTCCCACCGCTCCCCGAGCACGAGATCGCTCTGCGCCTCGCCTTCCGTGCCGAGCGACAGCATGTACTGGAGGGCGAGAACCCGCCCGAGTACGTGGGCATCGTTCACGAGGCCGCGCTGCGCATGCAGTTCGGCGGCCCCAAGGTGGCTCGCGCTCAGCTCGACCACCTGCTCACCGTGTCCGAGCGCCCGGCGGTCCGTTTGCTCGTCATCCCGTTCTCGGCGGGCACGTTCCCTGGAGCCGGACAGACCGTCAACTATCTCGAAGGTCCCGTACATCAGCTGGACACCGCCCAGGTCGACAGCTCGCACGGGCCGGAATTCCTCGGCGGCGAAGCCCAGTTGGCCAAGTACCGTGCACACCTCGACTGGATGGAGCGCATCGCCCTGTCACCGCAGGCCTCGCGCGACTTCATCCACGACATCGCCAACAGCCTGTGAGGAGAAGCCCGATGGATCACATCACATGGGAAGAACCGTTCTGCGGCGAGGGAGCCAGCTGCTTCCGTATCGGCACCGACGAACAGGACAACGCCTACATCGCCATAGCCGGCGCCGAAGACACCCACCTCACCGACACCCGCGAAGCCCTCCGCACCCTCATCCGCGACATCAAGGCGGGCAAGGCCGACCACCTCCTCTGACACACATGAGACAGGTCCGTGCGGACGGATACCGGACATCGCGGTGGCCCGCGCTGGGGGCACGCCGTGGCCGTCGCGCCCCTGGCGGCGGGCGAGTTGGTGCGCCGGGCTGGGCGTCCGGACCGGAGCCCGAGCTCGAACGGCTAAGGTGCTTCGTCGGTTCCGCTTGATCACCTTACGGAGATATTGATGAGCACACCGCCGCCCGCATCCCCCTCTCAGTTTCCCCGGGGACCGTACTCGGCTCAGAGCGGGCCCGCGTTCCCTCACCAGCCCCCGCTCCGTACCCGGCGTCTCCGTATCCGCCGCAGCCGTACGCCGGGGCGGCGCCCATGGGCGGGCCCCCCGCCCTCGTGTGCGAGGTGTGCGGGGCTGGGCCCGCCGCTCCCGTAACGGTTCGCGGCCACCAAGGCATCATCGTGATCATGCGCTTCCCGCGGCGCAAGGGCGCGTTCTGCCGGACCTGCGGGCTGGCCGTCTTCCGGCAGATGCAGGCGGACACTCTGCTGCAGGGCTGGTGGAGTCCGCTGTCTGCCTTCATCACGCCCATCACCTTGCTGATGAACCTCGGCGCCCTGTCCACCGTGCGCCGCATACCCCAGCCCCAGGTTCCAGGTTGGCGGCCACCGCTTGATCCAGGCAAGCCGGTGATGAAGCGTCCGGCGGGGCTGATCGCCGCCGTGCCGCTGGCAGCGGTGGCGCTGGTGGCCGTTCCTGTGCTGTTGGTCATCGGCCTGGTCGCGGGGGACGGTCAGCCGGAACCGCTCACGGCCGGATCGTGCGCCCGCAACGACGGCTCCTGGAGCGACCAGGACCTGAAGACCGTGTCCTGCGGCTCGTCCGACGCGCAGTTCCGTGTCACAGAACCGCCGGAGGCGGGGTGCCCCACCGGGGACCTGCTCGCCGGCATGGAGTACAGCGAGGATCAAGCGACCATTCTCTGCTTGCATCCTCTCGAGCGCTGAGGACCCGCCAGCCGCGGCCTCGACTCCTGCGGCCGTTGCCCGCCGCCGCGTCTGACAAGAGCCCGGTGGCGGCCCGCATGCGCGAGCCGCCACCGGGCTTCCGGCTGCCCCGTATAGCGATTGGAAGGCTTGGAGCAGCCCCGCTGGCTGCGACCAGGCACTACTGGGGTCGCGAGTGTCCCAACCTTCCCATCACGGGCCGCGTCCGCGAGACGAGCTCGAGGATGCCGTCAGTTGCGGTTGGACGAGGTCCGCGAGTGCTGCCGCTGGAGCCTGCGGTGTTCGCCGCCGCCCCGACCGGCGCCAGGCCCGGGCCCGGAGCGCACGGGGCCTTCGCCTCCGAGCAGTTGCTGGGAGGGACGCACTCGGCCTGCATCCGTCAGCGCCAGGTGTACGAGGAAGGGCTGGGCCCCGGACAGGCGGAGGCGCTGCATGTGTACGGGGGTGAAGTGGTGCCGAATGGCGGTGGTCAGGTCCTCGCGGTCGGGGAGGAGGAGTACGGCTGTGCCCTCGGGGGCGAGGACGCGGCGCAGTTCCGTCCACCAGCGGGAAGGGGCGGTGGCGAGCAGGCCGCGGGCGTGGGCCTGGGTGCCCCAGGGCGGGTTGCACAGGACTCGGTCGACGGAGTTGTCGGAGAGAGGAAAGCGGCCGGCATCGGAACGACGGATGGCGACGGGCAGCTCACCGGCGTTGGCGCGGGCCGCGGTGATCGCGTCCGCGGACAGGTCGAAGCCGTGGAAGTGGGCGTCGGGTTGGGCAAGTGCCGCCTCGATCAGCAGGGTGCCGGCCCCGCAGCACGGGTCGAGGACGGCGTGGCCGGGGCGGATGTCGGCCAGCGTGGCCATGGCGGCGGCGAGCGGCGGGTGCAGGGTGCCCGGGATGGTGTGCTGCTTGTACGCGCGGCGGTGCAGCGGTCGGTCTTCGACCCGAAGCATGAGCGTGGCCCGCGTACCGTCCAGGGTCAGCCGCCAGCCACAGCAGCCCGGCGGGGGCGCGGTCCCCGTGCGCCGAGAGTGGTAGGGGACGCCGAGCCGTCGCGCCAGGGCCTGGCCGACGACGTCCTCGGCGTCGTACCGGGTGAACGTGCGCCTGCCAAGGAAAGAGGCCGAGACGTCGATGCCGGTGATCCCCCGGGCCGACGCCGTCGCGCTGTGCCGGAGGGACAGGAGGTGGTCGGTGTCGGCGAGATGAGCGAGTTCGGTGAGTTCGTGCAGGCGCTGTCGCGTTGTTCCGATGTCGGGGCGCTGGGCGGCCAGCAGGAACACGTCATCCGCGGTGCGCAGCGGCGGCGTGGACCGGTGCGAGCGGAAATGGACTTCGCGGTGGCGTAGATCGGTGACGGCGCCGAGCCCGGACCCGAGAACCTCGGCGGCGACCACGGCCTCCAAGCCGCGGAGGCAGCGCGCCACGAGGGGCGTGTGCATGGTGTTGTTCTTCTTCCACGTCAGCACTCGGGGCAGCGCTCCGCTGCCCCGCCTCGTCGGCGACGGGGGAACCTCGCTTCGCCGACGGTGCCTAGCGGAGGTGGAAGAAGTACGTCATGGGCGGAAGTCTAACTGCCCTGCGGCCCTGGCGACTTCGGGAGAGAGCCGCGACGGCGGCCGGCCGACCGTGACGAGCCGGCGGTCCACGTCGCTCTGAGTGGCAGGGCCCTGGAGGGACGACCGAACCAGCGGGATCGAGCGAGAGGTCTTGACAACTCTATTGGTCTGGACCAGCTTGTACGGCCAGCGGTGGCCACCGTTTCCCCCTCAACTCCCCCCACCGGAGGCCGAAATGAACCGCGTACCAGGCATGCCCGGATCCAGACGACGGCCGTGGGCACGAGCCCTCGCCGCCGTACTGACTGCGTCCGCCCTCGCTCTCGCCGGCTTGGCCGGCCAGACGGCGTCGGCATCGATGAACGGAGGCACGGCATCGATGGACGGAAGCGCCGCAGTGCCCAAGCACGCCGTGACCGGCTACTGGCAGAACTTCAACAACGGCGCGACGGTCCAGAAGATCTCCGACGTCCAGTCCCAGTACGACATCATCGCGGTCGCCTTCGCGGACGCGACGGGGACACCGGGCGCGGTGACCTTCAACCTCGACTCGGCCGGGCTCGGCGGCTACACGGTCGACCAGTTCAAGGCGGACATCAAGGCCAAGCAGGCCGCGGGCAAGAAGGTGATCGTCTCGGTCGGCGGCGAACGCGGCACGGTGTCGGTCAACGACTCCGCCTCCGCGACGAACTTCGCGAACTCGGTGTACTCGCTGATGCAGGAGTACGGCTTCGACGGCGTCGACATCGACCTGGAGAACGGCCTCAACGCGACGTACATGACCCAGGCGCTCAGGTCCCTGTCCTCGAAGGCGGGCGCGTCGCTGGTCATCACGATGGCACCGCAGACGATCGACATGCAGTCGACGTCGAACGGCTACTTCCAGACGGCCCTGAACATCAAGGACATCCTCACGGTCGTCAACATGCAGTACTACAACAGCGGTTCGATGCTGGGCTGCGACGGCAAGGTGTACAGCCAGGGGTCGGTCGACTTCCTCACGGCCCTGGCCTGCATCCAGTTGGAGGGCGGCCTGGCTCCGTCCCAGGTGGGCCTCGGCCTTCCGGCCTCCCCCAGCGGTGCGGGCAGCGGCTACGTCCCACCCTCCGTGGTGAACAACGCTCTGGACTGCCTGACCAAGGGGACTGGCTGCGGTTCCTTCAAGCCGTCGCGCACGTACCCCGACCTACGCGGCGCGATGACGTGGTCGACCAACTGGGACGCGGCGGCGGGCAATGCGTGGTCGAACGCGGTGGGGCCGCACGTACACGCACTGCCCTGACGGTTGCCCCCTCCCAGACGGGCGCCCGGCGGCAGAACGGCACACCTGCGCGTGCCGCCGCCGGGCTTCCGGCTGCCCCGACCAACGATTGGAAGATTTGGGACAGCCCCTGCGGCTGCGACCAGGCCCTTTCGAAGTCGCTAGTGTCCCAAACCTTCCCATCACACCTCGGGGCTGATGAGACGGAGGGTGTCCTGGCGGGGGCAGGTCCACGGGAGGAGGTGTACCCGGCTGCTGATGTGACACATCGGGGGTATCTGTAACGTTCGCAGAAAACCACCTCCCCGTGGGCAGCCTCCGTACAGCACGTGCGTGGACGTGGCCTCCGGCTGCTCGACTCCGCCCTCACCACGCGCACTCATTCGCGATCGGCGGCCAGTTCGCGGTCTGTTCGAGGGGCGGTGAAACATTTCCTGGGGTCCACCGCATCAATGAGGTGAGGGCGGTACGGGGGATCACCGAGGGATCACGGGGGACGCAGGCATGAGACAGGGGCTCGCGGACGGCTACGCCGAGTTCGCTGCGGCGCGCGCCGGGCATCTCTACCGGTCGGCCTGCCTGCTCACCGGCGGTGACACCCATCTCGCCGAGGATCTGGTGCAGGAGACCCTCGGGCGGCTGTACGTCAGCTGGCGGCGGGTGTCGCGCGTCGGTAATCCCGCCGGGTACGCACAGACCGTCCTCACCCGTACGTTCCTCGCCCACCAGCGGCGGCGCAGCAGCACCGAGCGTGCCACGGACGTCCTGCCCGACCTGCCCGATCCGCACAGCGCCGCTGCCGACACGCCGTTGCGGCTGACCCTCGTGGAGGCGCTGGGGAGGCTGTCCGCCAAGGACCGTGCCGTGGTCGTCCTGCGGTACTGGGAGGACCGCAGTATCGAGGAGACCGCCGACGCGATGAACGTCAGCTCGGCCGCCGTGCGCACGCGCTGCGTACGGGCCCTAGGCCGGCTGCGGGTGCTCCTCGGCGACGGCCTCAGCGAGTACGCGGCCCGCTGAACGGCCACCGCGACCCAGTGCGATTCCCATTCCAACGACTTCCAACGACCTTGCAGAGACGGTGGTTTGCCATGCCCGCTGAAGACCACGAGAGCCACGACGTCGACACCGACCTTTTCGAGGACCGGCTCGGCATCGCCATGCGCCAAGCCGGCGACTCCTTCGAGGCCGACCGGAGTGGCCTCGTCACCGCCGGAGAGGTACGCGGTCGCAGGCTCCTGCTGCGACGCCGGGCCGCCGTCGTGGGAGGCGTGGCCGCCGTCGCCCTCATCGGGGTGGGCGGGACGCTGCTCGTGCCCTGGGGCGGGGCGGCGGACGGGCAGCAGTCCGTGGCCGCCCGCCGGTCGACACCGACCGCTCCCGCCGAGAACGACGGTAAGGTCTCCGGTGCCGAGCTGGTCCACACCCTCAAGAAGCTGCTGCCGAAAGGGGAGTTCACTGAGGAGCAGGAGCGGGGTACGGACGCGGAGCTGCTGCCTTACGCCCAGGTCGTGTTCGACGACGGCAAGGGCCCAGGCGCCGTCTCCGTCAGCCTGAACCGGGTCGAGCCGGGGAGCGAGCAGGCCCGTCAGTGGACCGAGTGCCCGGACAGGACCCTGGTGTCGTACGACCGCTGCACCGCGAGCCGACTGCCCGACGGCTCGGCGCTCACGCTCTTCCAGGGGTACGAGTACCCGGACCGCCGCGTGGACACGAAGCGGTGGACGGCCGATCTCGTCACCCCTCAGGGCCACCACATCAGCGTGAGCGAATGGAATGCCGCGGCGGAGAAGGACGCTCCGGTCAGCCGGGCCAACCCGCCTCTGTCCACGGACCAGTTGAAGCACGTGGTCACCGCCCCGGCCTGGCGTACCGCCATCGACGCCATCCCCGAGAACCCGAAGGGCCAGGACTCGAACGCCCAGGCGCCGGAAAACACCCCGACCACGCCTCCGGGTGCCGGCGGTGCCGCGATCAGTCAGACGCTCGCCTCCCTGCTTCCCAAGAACGTCGACGTGGTCTCGAAGGGCGGGCAGGAGACCGAGTACGCGTATCTCGTGGTCGACGACGGGAAGGGCAAGAGCATGATCCAGATCAACGTGCAGCCCGATATGTCGGATGTCGAGGGCCAGCTCTTCGGGGCCGACGCGGAGATCCTGCCCGACGGCACGAAGGTCGCCACGAGCCAGGGTCCGGGCGAGAAGGGCGTCGCGGGCGTCGTCATGTGGACCGTCGACACCATCAGGACCGATGGCCGGCGCGTGGTGATCAGCGCCTTCAACTCCGGTACACAGCACGACGCCGCGACCCGCGAGACGCCCGCGCTCACGATGCAGCAGCTCAGGGAGATCGCCACGAGCGCGAAGTGGCAACAGCTCGGGTAAGCACCCCGCGTCTGATGAGCGCGTCAGAAGAACTCCGACCAAGGCTGGTCCCAGATCTGCTTCACGCACAGCACGATGAACAGCAGGCCCGCGATCACCAGCATGGCGTTGCTGAGCATGCCGTTGCGCCATTCCGCGGGCGTGCGGGAGGAGTTGAGGAGCCAGACCAGGGTGAGGGCGAGGAAGGGGAGGAAGGCCGCGCCGAGAACGCCGTACAGGATGATCAGGCGGAAGGGCTGACCCTCGAACAGCAGGATCATCGGCGGGAAGGTCAGCCACAGCAGGTACGCGCGGAACGGCCAGGACTTCTCGCGGGCGCCGGACGCCACCTCGTCGCCGGACCCGGACGCCACCGCGTCGCCGGTCACCGCGCGGCGCGCCCGGTAGCGCTCCACGAAGTCCGCGAACATCAGGCTGACGCCGTGCCAGACGCCGATCAGCGAGGTGAACGACGTGGCGAAGAAGCCGATGAGGAAGAACTTCGACGTCGCCGTGCCGTACTCGTCCTCCAGGATGTCGCCGAGCTGGATGAGGCCCTTGTCGCCGCTCGCGATGGCGATGTTCGACGCGTGGAGGAGTTCCGCGCCGACGATGAGCATGGCGACGACGAAGATGCCGGTCGTGGCGTACGCGACGCGGTTGTCGAGGCGCATCACCTTCATCCAGCCGGTGTTCGTCCAGCCCTTCGCGTTGACCCAGTAGCCGTACGCGGCAAGGGTGATGGTGCCGCCGACGCCGCCGATCAGGCCGAGGGTGTTGAGGATGGAGTCCTTCTCGTCGGGGAGGACGGGGAGCAGGCCCGCGAAGGCGTCGCCGAGGTTCGGGGTGACGCGGATCGCCAAGTACACCGTCACCACGAACATGACGCCCACCAGGACCGTCATGACCTTCTCGAACACCGCGTACTTGTTGAACCAGACGAAGACCAGGCCGACCAAGCCGCTGAGGATGGCCCACCACTTGAGGTCCATGACGTCCGGGAAGAGCGCCTGGAGGGGCAGTCCCGACGACGACATGGCCGCGGCGCCGTAGACGAAGCCCCAGATCACGACGTAGACGACGAAGAACCACGTCGTCCAGCGGCCTAGGCTCGCCCAGCCCTCGAACAGGGTGCGGCCGGTGGACAGATGCCAGCGGCCCGCCGCCTCGGCCAGGGAGATCTTGACGAGGCAGCCGAGGATGGCGGCCCACAGGAGGGTGTAGCCGAAGTTCGAACCGGCGATGAGGGTCGCGACGAGGTCGCCCGCGCCGACACCGGTGGCAGCGACCACGATGCCGGGGCCGATGTATTTCCAACTGGATTTACGCGGGCTGGAGTTGGCCTCGCCCGACGCCGTTTGCCCTGAGTTTCCCGCCGTCTTGCCGGTGTTTCCCGTGGTGTCCGCCATGCCGATCAAGAAAGCGCAAAGCGGGCGATGACACAAGGGGGCGTGCGTGTACGCGCGTTCGACCTTCGCCTGGTCTTGACCCGGTCATGCCATACCTTCACGATGAGCGCCACACCCGCACAGACGTCGCACTGAACCACCCCCCGCTCCAACCCCCCACTTTTCCGGAGACCCCGGAAACCCTGGAGAATCTAGGAGACTCAATGCGGCTACGCACCAGAGGCAGGCGCACCGCCTTCCTCGGCACCCTCCTCGCGCTCGCCCTCGCGGCGCCCATCAGCACCACAACCAGCGCGTCCGGCGCACCCGGTGACGCACCGGCACCGGTGGCCGCGTCCGAGGCGGACGGCGAGATCCGCCAGTACGAGGTCCATATGCACTCGGACTCCAAGTCCCGTACGGCACTTCAGAAGTCCGGCGTGACGGTGGACGACGCCGACGACCACACCGTGTTCATCTCCGGCCGCGCGGACCAGATCAAGAAACTGCGGCAACTCGGCTACGAGGTCACGCCGCTCGGCGCCGCACCCGACCGGTCGCACAGCGAGGAGGACGTACGGCCCCTCGACTTCCCCTCCGCCGACTCGCGGTATCACAACTACGCCGAGATGAACACGGAGATCAGCCAGCGGCTCTCGGCGTACCCGAACATCATGAGCAGGCGCGTGATCGGGAAGTCGTACCAGGGCCGGGACATCGTCGCCATCAAGATCAGCGACAACGTCGCGACCGACGAGTCCGAGCCCGAGGTCCTGATGACGCACCATCAGCACGCGCGCGAGCACCTCACCGTCGAGATGGCGCTCTACCTGCTGCGCGAACTGGGCGCCGGATACGGCTCCGACTCCCGGATCACGAACATGGTGAACAACCGCGAGATCTGGATCCTCCCGGACCTCAACCCGGACGGCGGCGAGTACGACATCGCGACCGGGTCGTACCGCTCCTGGCGCAAGAACCGCCAGCCCAACAGCGGTTCCTCGTACGTCGGTACCGACATGAACCGCAACTGGAACTACCGCTGGGGTTGCTGCGGCGGGTCCTCCGGTTCCACGTCCTCGGAGACCTACCGGGGTTCCGCTCCCGAATCCGCTCCCGAGGTGAAGGTCGTCGCCGACTTCGTACGCAGCCGGGTCGTCGGCGGTACGCAGCAGATCAAGGCGGGCATCGACTTCCACACGTACAGCGAGCTGGTGCTGTGGCCCTTCGGCTACACCTCCGCCGACACCACGACGGGGATGACGGCCGACGACCGCAACGCCTTCGCCACCGTCGGCGGGAAGATGGCCGCCAGCAACGGCTACACCGCCGAGCAGTCCAGCGACCTCTACATCACGGACGGCTCGATCGACGACTGGCTGTGGGGCGACCAGAAGATCTTCGGCTACACCTTCGAGATGTACCCGTCGTCCGCCTCGGGCGGCGGTTTCTACCCGCCCGACGAGGTCATCGAGCGCGAGACGTCCAGGAACCGGGACGCGGTGCTGCAACTGCTGGAGAACGCGGACTGTATGTACCGGTCCATAGGCAAGGAGGATCAGTACTGCTGACGGGCGGTGTGTGAGGGTGCGCCCCGGCTTGGCTCGGGGCGCACCCTCACGCATGAAGTACGCGGTTACTCCTGGAAGTACGCGTCCAAGACCTCGTCCAGCTCCTTCTCCCACTCCTTGACCTTGGCGCGGGACGGGACGCGGAGTTCGACCGGGTACCAGCGGCGTTCGGGGGTGTGCACCGTGATGGTGTACCAGCGGCCGAAACGCGAGGTCTCCGACTCGACCGCGCCGATCTCGTCCCAGCGGAACTCGGCCTCGTGGTCGTCCAGGCGCAGTCGTACGCCGCGGTGGTCGGCGGTGATCTTCGCGCGGTAGTCGGAGGCCTCGAAGACGGGACCGCCGGGGCCGGCCGCCTCCGAGTCGTCCGACTCGTCGGAATCCGCGGCCTCGTCCGACTCGGCTGCCACCTCCGCCTCGTCCGACTGATCCACCTCGTCGGACTCCGCCGAGGCGTCCTCGTCGGAGACGTCATCGGCCTGGCCGGCGTCGGCTGCCGTTTCCGTCTCCTCGGAGGCGTTCTCTTCGTCTGCCGCGATCTCCTCGACCGGGTCCTTGTCGTCCTTCGGATCGGCAGGGCGCGGGCCCGTGATGCCGGGGACGAACGCCGGGTCGGCTGCCGCGCCTTGCAGGGGCTGGATGCTGGGTCCTATGCGCTGCTCCACGGTGGGCAGTATGGCCGATGAAGCTGTGGCGTGGGGTGCCGGGGCGTCACTCGTCACCTGAGTGATGCCAAGGTCCGGGCAGCCGCTATACGAACACGCTCAGCGCCGCCGCCACCACGAACCCGGCGACGGAGAGTACCGATTCCAGGACCGTCCAGGTCTTGAGGGTGTCCCGTTCGGAGAGGCCGAAGTACTTGGCCACGATCCAGAAGCCGCCGTCGTTGACGTGCGAGGCGAAGATGGAGCCCGCCGAGATCGCCATGATGACCAGGGCGACGAAGGCCTGCGAGTGGTCGCCCTCCGACAGCAGTGGGGCCACGATGCCCGCCGTCGTCACGATCGCGACCGTCGCCGAGCCCTGGGCCACGCGCAGCACCAGCGAGATCAGGTACGAAAGGACGAGCACGGGCAGGCCCACGTCGTTGAAGGTGTCCGAGAGGGCCTGCGCGACCCCGCTGCCCTGGAGCACGGCACCGAAGATGCCGCCCGCGCCGACCACCAGCAGGATGTTGCCGACCGGCTTGAGGGAGGCGCTCGACACGGTCTCCAGGGACTTGCGGGACCAGCCGCGGCGGATGCCGAGGAGGTAGTACGCGAGCAGCAGCGCGATGGTGAGCGCCACGAAGGGGTGGCCGAAGAACTCGATCACGCTGCGGCCCGTGGAGGGGTCGAAGGCGATGGAGGAGAACGTTGCCAGCAGGATCAGGAGCAGCGGGGTCCCGATGATCGCGAACACGATGCCGAGCGGGACCGGCTTCTCCGGTGGCGTCACACCGTCCTTGCGCTGCTCCTCGGCGAGCGCGGCCTTCGCCTCGTCGGCGGCCTCGACCATGTCCTGCGGTACGGGGACGAAGAGCCGCCTGCCGATCCACGCGGACCAGGCCCAGGCGGCGACCACGGCGGGGATGCCGCAGACGATGCCCATCAGGATGACCCAGCCGAGGTCGACCTTCAGCAGTCCGGCGGCGGCGACGGGGCCGGGGTGCGGCGGCAGGAAGGCGTGGGTCATGGACAGACCGGCGAGCAGTGGCATGCAGTAGAGGACGATCGACTTGCCGCCGCGCTTGGCCGCCGCGTACACGATCGGCGCGAGCACGAAGATGCCGACGTCGAAGAAGACGGGGATGCCGAAGATCAGGCCGGTCAGGCCCATGGCGAGCGGGGCGCGCTCTTCGCCGAAGAGGTTCAGCAGACGAGAGGCGAGCACCTCGGCTCCGCCGGAGACTTCGAGTACGGCGCCGAGCATGGTGCCCAGGCCGATGATGATCGCGACATGGCCGAGTGTGCCGCCCATCCCGTCTTCGATGAGCGAGACGGCGTCGGAGCGCTGGACAGTGCCGAAGAGTTCGGTGACGGAGAGGCCGGCCGCGAGGCCGACGGCTATGGAGACGGCGAGCAGGGCGACGAAGGGCTGCAGCCTGACCTTGATGATCAGGACGAGGAGCAGAACGATGCCGAGGGCCGCGATGGTCAGCAGACCGGCGGTGCCGTCGATGAGGGTGAGCAGACCGCCGGTGTGGGGTGGAGTCTCGGGGGTCTCTGCGGCGATGAGTACGGCTGTGAGGGGGGACGACATGGAGGAGGGCCTCTTCTTGAGTGCATGGGGCTTTCGAGCAGGGGGGATCGCGGTGCGGCGACCGGGGAGCGGGCGCCGCACCGTGAGGATGTACGGGGTGCGGGAGTTGAGGTGAGAAGCCGGCTCAGCCGAGTACGGCCAGCGCGTCGATCTCGATGAGGAGGCCCGCCGGCAGGCCGACGTAGACCGTCGTGCGGGCGGCGGGAGGAGCGGTCAGGCCCTGCTCCTCGAAGTACTGGTTGTAGATGCCATTCATCTCGGCGAAGTGGTCGACGTCCGTCAGATAGACGCGGATCATCATCACGTCGTCCCAGGTCGCGCCGCCCTCTTCGAGGACCGACTTGACGTTGGTGAGCGTCTGGAGGATCTGTTCGCGCAGGGTCGGGCCGGCGGGCGTCGGCGGCTGCCCCTCCACGGCGGGCAGGAAGCCGACCTGGCCGGCGACCTGGAGGATGTTCCCCTTCTTGACTCCGTGCGAGAACTTGGCGGGCGGGGTGGTGTGGGTCTTGGGGGTGAGCGCGACCTTCTCGGTCTTCTCGGTCATGCGGTGTCCATTTCTTTTGGGCCTTCCTTGACTGGGGTGTTGCCTGAGCCGGAGTACTCCCGGCTGATGGCGTCCGCCGTACGGCGCACCAGTGGGAGCAACGTGAGAAGTTCGTCGGCGGTGACGACGACGTTCGGGGCGGAGACCGACATGGCGGCGACGACGCGGCCGTCGGTGCCCCGGATGGGGGCGCCCACACAGTTGATGGACTCCTCGTGGCCGCCGAGGTCGGTGGCCCAGCCCTGTTCGCGTACGGTCGCCAACTCCTTGAGGAAAGCAGGGGCGTTGGGGATCGAACGGGCCGTGTACATGGGGTAGTCGAGCTTCTCCGCGAGGGCGTGGCGCTCGGGCTCGGGCAGGTCGGCGAGGAGGAGCTTGGCGACGGCGGCGACGGTGATGGCCACCGGCTTTCCGATACGGGAGTACATGCGCACCGGGTAGCGGCTCTCGACCTTGTCGATGTAGAGGACCTCGCCCTCCTCGTACACGGCGAGGTGGACCGTGTGCCCGCACTGTTCGTTGAGGCGTACGAGGTGGGGGTGGGCGATCTCGCGGATGTCCAGGTTCTCGACGGCTTCCTGGGCGAGGGCGAAGAGGCGGGCGCCGAGGCGGTAGCGCTGGTCGGACTGGCGGTAGACGAGGCCGTGCTCGTGGAGGGTGCGCAGGAGGCGGAGCGCGGTGGACTTGTGGACGCCGAGCCGTTCGGCGACCTGGCCGAGGTCGGCGGGGCCCTCGGCGAGGAGCGGCAGGATGCTCAGGGCGCGATCAACGGTCTGGCTCATGGGGTACGTACCTCCTCCTTGGCCCGCGTCCACCCGGGGCCGAGTCGAAGTGTCCCCCACGCGACGTCGTCGAGGGCGACCAGCCGGTCGGCGTGCTCGCGGGCGGGAGGCGCCGCGAGGTCCCCGGGCACGGTGAGCGCGGCGGCGGCCATGAGATGACCGTGCCTGATGCGGTCCCGCACGGGGAGCCCGCGAAGGGTCGCGGACAGGAATCCGGCGGCGAAGGCGTCCCCGGCGCCTACGTGGTCGACGACGTCCACGCGCAGGGCTGGGACATAGGTGACGGTGCCCGTGGCGTCCTCGCCCACGCCGTCGGTGTTCTTGTCGAAGACCGTCGCTCCTCCCTGGCCATGCTTGACGACCAGCAGGTCCGGTTCGGGAAGCGCCTCCCGGACGGCGCGGGCACCGTGCAGTCCCCACGCGTCCCGTGCCTCGTCGTCCCCGACGAACACGATGTCGGCGCCGCGCGCCAGGTCCAGCAGGACACGCGGCCCGTCCACGTCGCACCACAGGCCCGGCCGGTGGTTGACGTCGAAGGAGACGAGCGGGCGTCCCGGCCGGCGCGCGGTCAGCTCGCGCAGCAGACCGCGGCAGTCGTCGGAGAGTGCGGCTGTGATCCCGGAGAGGTGGAGGACGCGGCCCGAGCGGAGCGCGTCCAGGTCCACCGTGTCCGTGGCCATCGCGGAGGCAGCGGAGCCCGTCCGGTAGTACGCCACCTCGTGGGCGTCGGTGGCCCGGTCCCCCGCCGTACGGAAGTAGACGCCGGTGGGGCGTGCCGGATCGCGTCGTACGGCGGAGGTGTCGACGCCGTACGACGCGATCGTCTCCACCAGGTGGTCGCCGAAGCCGTCGGCACCCACCCGGCTGACCCACTGCACGGAGTGCCCCGCGGCGGCCAGTCCGCAGGCGACGTTGGACTCCGCGCCGCCGATGCCCCGGTCGAAGGACGGCACGTCGGCGAGACGCCCCGGCCGGGAGGGCAGGAACGTGACCATGGACTCGCCGAGCGTGACGGCGTCCACGGCGTCCACGGCGGCTTCGGGACGAGCGGGTCCGGTGCGGGTAACGATGGCGGAGGCTCCTCGTCGGTTCGCGGGTCGCAGCGGCTCCGTTGACCCGGCGTTGGCCGAGATGTTAGACAGCAGTGAGCGCTATACGCAATGAGCGTTGCATATAGCGCAATACCATTCAACAGGGAGGCTCCATGGCCGCCGACTCAGCCGCCGACACCGCCGCAGCGCGTGCAGAGAGTGCAGAACGTCTCGCCACGCTCGCCGGGGAACGCGTCGACCACCGCTTCAAGGGCCTCCCTCCCGACGCCGACGGCCTGACGGTCGGCGAGCTGACCGCCCAGCGCCGCAACCTCTTCACCGACGGCTTCACCACCCCCGTCCTCGCCCTCTCCGCCGAGCGCCTGGAGCACAACCTCCAGCTCATGGAGACGTACGCGACCCGCCACGGCCTCGCCTTCGCCCCGCACGGCAAGACCTCGATGGCACCCCAGCTCTTCCACCGCCAGATCGAGTACGGGGCATGGGGGATCACCCTCGCCGTACCGCACCAGGTGCGGGTGGCCCGCGCCTTCGGGACCCAACGCGTCTTCCTGGCCAACGAGTTGGTGGACCGGGCGGCCCTCGCCTGGGTCTCCTCGCAGCTCGCCACCGACCCCGCCTTCCGCTTCATCTGTTACGTCGACTCCGTGCACGGCGTCGAGCTGATGGACGCCGCGCTGCGCGAAGCCCGAAGCGGATCCACCCGCCCCGTGGACGTCGTCGTCGAGCTGGCCGCGGGCGACGGCGCCCGGACCGGCGTCCGTACGGAGGCGGAGTGCGCGGCGGTCGCGGACGCGGTGGCCGCGGCGGACACGCTGCGGCTGGTGGGCGTGGCGGGGTACGAGGGCGAAGTGCCGGACGCGAACCCGGAGCGCGTGCACGCGTGGCTCCGCCGCCTCACCGCACTCGCCGCCGACTTCGACAAGGCGGGCCGCTTCGCCGCAGCGGGCCTGGACGAGATCGTGGTCAGCGCGGGCGGCAGCGCCTGGTTCGACGCGGTGGCCGACGTCTTCGCCAAAATCCCCGAACTCTCCCTCCCCGTACTGAAGTTGCTGCGCTCCGGCGCGTACGTCTCGCACGACGACGGCCACTACCGCCGGATCACCCCCTTCAACCGCGTCCCCGAGGAGGGCGCCCTCCACCCCGCCTTCCGCCTCTGGGCGCAGGTCGTCTCCCGCCCCTCCCCCGGGCAGGCCTTCGTCAACGCGGGCAAGCGGGACGCGGCGTACGACCTGGACCTTCCGCAGGCCCAGGCGGTCCGGCGCGGCGGAGCCGAACGCCCGGCCACCGGCATCACGGTCACCGGACTCTCCGACCAGCACGGCTGGCTCCGTACGACCCCGGAGGCGGACCTCCGCGTGGGCGACTGGCTCGGCCTGGGTCTCTCCCACCCCTGCACGTCCTTCGACAAGTGGCAGCTGATCCCGCTCGCGGAGGCGGACGGCACGGTTGTGGACTACATCCGTACGTTCTTCTAGGAGGCTCGCGTGGAAGACCTCGTCATCCGGGACGCGGACGTCGTCGACGGCTCCGGCGCGCCCTCGTACCGCGCCGATGTGGTCGTGGACGGCGGCCGGATCGTCTCGATCGTGCAGGAGGCGGCTGCGGCGGGTTGTCAACGGCCCAATGCCACACGGGAGTTGGACGCCGAAGGCCTCGTCCTCTCCCCCGGCTTCATCGACATGCACGCCCACAGCGACCTCGCCCTGCTCCGGGACCCGGACCACAGCGCGAAGGCCGCACAGGGGGTGACCCTCGAAGTCATCGGCCAGGACGGGCTGTCGTACGCACCGGTCGACGACCGTACGCTCGCCGAGGTGCGCCGCGCGATCACCGGCTGGAACGGCCACGGCGACGACATCGACTTCGACTGGCGTTCCGTCGGCGAGTATCTCGACCGCCTCGACCACGGCTTCGACGGCGAGGGCGTCGCGGTGAACGCGGCGTACCTCATCCCCCAGGGCACCGTCCGCATGCTGGCCGTCGGCTGGGACGACCGCGAGGCGACGCCCCAGGAGCTGGACAGGATGCGGAAGTTGGTGGCCGACGGGATGCGCGAGGGGGCGGTCGGCCTGTCCTCCGGGCTGACGTACACCCCCGGCATGTACGCCAAGGACGCCGAACTCACCGAGCTGTGCCGGGTGGTGGCGGAGTACGGCGGCTACTACTGCCCGCACCACCGCTCGTACGGGGCGGGCGCCCTGGACGCGTACAAGGAGATGGTGGAGCTGACGCGCACCGCGAACTGCTCCCTCCATCTCGCCCACGCCACCATGAACTTCGGCGTGAACAAGGGGAAGGCCCCGGATCTGCTGGCGCTCCTGGACGACGCGCTCGCCTCGGGGGCGGACATCAGCCTCGACACGTACCCCTACACCCCCGGCTGCACAACTCTCGTGGCAATGCTGCCCAGTTGGGCGAGTGAGGGCGGCCCCGAGGCAATCCTCGCCCGCCTGAAGGACGACGAGACCGCCGAACGGATCCGTCACCACATGGAGGTCGTGGGCGCGGACGGCTGCCATGGCGTCCCCATCGAGTGGGACACCATCGAGATCTCGGGCGTGACGAACCCGGCCCTGGGGGACTACGTCGGCCGTACGGTCCAGGAGTCGGCGGACCTGCGCCGCGAGGCTCCCTGGACGACCGCCCGCCGGCTGCTCCTCGACGACGGGCTCGGCTCGACGATCCTGCAGCACGTCGGCCACGAGGAGAACGTGCAGGAGATCATGCGCCACCCCGTCCACACCGGCGGCTCGGACGGCATCCTCCAGGGCGACAAGCCGCATCCGCGGGCGTACGGGACGTTCCCTCAATATCTCGGCCGGTACGTACGGGAGTTGGGCGTCCTCGGCCTTGAGGAGTGCGTCGCGCATCTCACCTCGCGCCCGGCGGCCCGGCTGAGGCTGCCGGACCGGGGACTGGTGCGCGAGGGGTACCGGGCCGACCTGGTCCTCTTCGATCCGGCCACGGTCGCCGCGGGCTCGACCTTCGAGGAGCCGCGCACGCTCCCGGCCGGCATCCCGTACGTCCTGGTCGACGGCCGTTTCGTCATCGAGGACGGCCGGCGCACTGACGTACTGGCGGGGCGGGCGGTCCGCCGTACTGCCACGTGACCGCCCGCCTTCCAGAAGCTACGGCTTGGGCAGGGTGCACCCCGGGCGGTTCAGGTCGATCTTGTTGTCGAGCCCGACGCAGGGGACGATCTGGTACGTCTGCTGCCCGTAGTTGATGCCCTCGCGGACGGTGATGTTGCCGCTCTCGTCGACCTCACAGGGGTTGTTGTCGGTGCAGCGGGCGCCGTCCTCGTTGCCGGTGTTGTTGACGGCGACGACCTTGCCGGTGGCGTCGTCGACCACGGGCGAACCGGACGTACCGCCGATGGTGTCGCAGGCGGAGGTGTAGCGGACCGAGTCCTTCCAGGTCCAGGCGCCCTCGCGCAGGCGGTACGCGAAGCCGTCGACGCTGCAGTTGTAGATCCGCTTCCAGTAACCGGAGACGACGCTGATGGCGGTTCCGGCGGTGGGGCGCGCGGAGTTGAGCTCCAGGGCCTGGATGTCGTACGAGTCCTCTATCTGCTGGTACGTGCTGGTCAGCTGGTACAGCGATACGTCGGTGTCCGTCATCGTCGCGTACGCGATCTTGTCGGCCCGGAGCGTCGCGACGCGCGTACCGGCCGAGTTGAGCAGCCCGAAGGTCCTGGTGGACGGCTGGTCGACGATGACCTCACCCGGCTCCGGGAAGCCGCTCTCCAGGCAGTGGCCGTTGGACATCACGAGGGCGGGATCGTCCGCCTCCGAGTCAGGCATGCGCACGACGGAGCCGGAACAGTTGCTGAGCGAGACCGTGCCGGCGAAGTCCACGGCCTGGGCCTTCGGCGCGGTGGCCCGGGACAGGTTCGCCGTGGTGGACGTGACCACGTCGTGGGCCACCGATGTGAGCGTGTCCGCGTCCACGCCCTTGCCCGCGGTCGAGGCCGCGGGCTCGGCCGCCACGGCGGTTGCCGCGCCGGTGGGTACCGCGCCGAGCCCGGCGAGCGCCAGGGCACTGAGCGCGGCGACGAGAGGCTTTCTCATGTGGGGGTCCCCTCTTACGACTTGGGCGACCGGAGAATTTCCGGTCGCCCGCTGCATTGTCATGCGCATTGTGATCGCAGAGGGGCGTATGAGCAAGGAGTTGTATCACGCCGCCGGTTGGGGTTGATTCACGCCGTACGGCGGGGCGGTTGCCGCTACTTGGGGCGCTTGCTGGCTCCCTGCCCCCGACCGGGGTTGTCATTCCCCTTAGCCGGCTCGCTCGTTGGGGCGGCGGCCGTAGTCGAGGGTGTGCCTGTGGTGGGTTCGCCGGAGTCACCGGACTCGTCGGACCGGGAGTCGCTCGGTGAGGGGCTCACCGAGGCTTTTTCCGAGGCTTTGTCCAACACCTCGGACGACGACCCGTCCGAGGCCTTGGGCGACGCTCCTGACGGGTCGTCGGCCAACGGGGCGGTCGAGCCCGGTTCGTCCGTGGCCGAGGAGGACTGCTGGGCCTTCGGCGCCTCTGGGTCCTCCTTCTCGGAGGACTCGGAACCGAAGAGCCCGGAGATCGCGACGGCGAAGATCCCGACGCCGGCCACACCGGCTGCCACGGCTCCGCGCCTTTTCATCCGGACCCGGCGGCGACGCATCAGCCGCTCGTGACGCCCTACGTCATCGGGGAGATCCGCGTCCCCCGCGTCCTTCGCGGGCTCGATGCGGACCGTGGCGTCGTACGCGTTCTGCCACCCGTGCGCGACCGCAGGGTCCGCGTACTCGTCGTACGGCGGAGCCGTGTCGCCGTACGGGTGGTACACAGGCGGCGCACCTTGGCCTTCGACGTTCTCCCGGTATGCGTCGTTCACGTCGTACGCACCGGCTGACTTATTCGCGGCATAGGCGTCGTGCGTACTTCTGCCACGCTCTGTGTCAGGAACATGGTGGGGGATTGTAGAGAAAAGAGGTGCCTGTGGTGTAACTGGGGACGATATCCACCCAAAGCACCACGTCTCGCGTGGTGGAAAACACGTCCCACGGAGCGTTACGCGGCCGTAAGCTCGCGGACATGCAGGTGATCCAGTCGACCAAGCTCGCCAACGTCTGTTACGAGATCCGGGGCCCGGTTCTCGAGGAGGCGATGCGACTCGAGGCGGCCGGTCACCGCATCCTGAAGCTGAACACCGGAAATCCGGCAGCGTTCGGCTTCGAGTGCCCGCCCGAGATCCTGGAAGACATCCTCCGCAACGTCTCCTCCGCGCACGGATACGGCGACGCGAAGGGCCTGCTCGCGGCGCGCAGGGCCGTGGTCATGCACAACCAGACCCTCGGCATCGAGACGGACGTCGAGCACGTCTTCATCGGCAACGGCGTCTCCGAGCTGATCGTGATGGCGATGCAGGGCCTTCTCGACGACGGCGACGAGGTCCTCGTACCGGCGCCCGACTACCCGCTGTGGACGGCCGCGGTGTCACTGTCCGGCGGTACGGCCGTGCACTACCGCTGCGACGAGCAGTCCGACTGGATGCCGGACCTCACCGACATCGAGCGGAAGGTCACCGACCGGACCAAGGCGCTCGTGATCATCAACCCGAACAATCCCACGGGCGCGGTATACGACGAGGCGATGCTGCGCGGCCTTACGGACATCGCGCGCCGGCACAATCTGCTCGTCTGCTCCGACGAGATCTACGACAAGATCCTGTACGACGACGCCACGCACACACCGACCTCCGCGGTCGCCCCGGATCTGCTGACGCTCACCTTCAACGGGATGTCGAAGGCGTACCGCGTGGCCGGGTACCGGGTGGGCTGGATGTCGATCTCCGGGCCGCGGGCGCACGCCGACTCGTACATCGAGGGGCTGACGATCCTGGCGAACATGCGGCTGTGCGCGAACATGCCCGGTCAGCACGGGGTGGTCGCCGCGTTGAGCGGCCGGCAGACCATCAACGACCTGGTGCTGCCCGGCGGGCGGCTGCGGGAGCAGCGGGATGTGGCGCACGAACTGCTCACGCAGATTCCGGGCGTGACGTGCGTGAAGCCGAAGGGGGCGCTGTATCTCTTCCCGCGGCTCGATCCGAAGGTGTTCAAGGTCAAGGACGACCGGCAGCTCGTACTGGATCTGCTGCGGGCCGAGAAGATCATGGTGGTGCAGGGTACGGGGTTCAACTGGCCGGAGCCCGATCACTTCCGGGTCGTGACGCTGCCCACGGAGCGGGATCTGACGGACGCGGTGACGCGGATCGGGAACTTCCTGGACGGCTACAGCCAGCCGTGACGCTGCGTGACCTTCTGAACCTCTTCTGCGAACCGGCTCAACTTTAGACAGAATCCAAGCTAGGATGGCTTCCTGTCAGAGCAGCAGGAGGCCGTCCCCATGTACGAACCGATCCGCACCAAGTCGGTCCACACGTCGGCCGGTACCGCCGACTTTCCCCACCGGTCGCGGGAGGAAGAGCTGGACATCCAGCTCGCCGGTCATCTCGCGGCGTTGCTCGCGGTGACGGATGAGCTGCGCGGCGTCTCGCCGTCCGGCGACCTGGACATGGCTGCGGAGCGGCTGGCTCGGCAGGTTTCGCGTCTGCGGGGCGGCCGGCCGCCGGTCCGCACGTCTCAGGGCTTGCACGAGCCGCGGCTCGTGTCGCTCCACGAGCGTGCGCATGCCCTTGCCGGGCGTGCGCTTGTCGTGGCGGCGTCGCGGGCGGACACGGCGGCGGCGATTCTTGCGGCGGAGCGCATGGATGCGCATGCCGCCGCTCTCGCCTCCGAACTCGCCCCGCACTGAGCCCTCCGGGCTCCCCTCGATCGGCCCCGGTCCGCGCGTACCCGCAGCGACGCGCGGACCGGGAGCCATGGCACTGCGTTCGCTTGGGCGGTTCGAAGCTGCGGGCTTGTGGGTGGTTGCTCGCGCCCACGCGGCGGAGCCGCACATCGATACAGCCCCGCGCCCCTTGGGGTCCGGTGGGTGGGTCGGGGCCGTGGGCCGGTGCGTCAGCCCGTCGCAGGCCGGGCATACGGCCCGGTGTTGGTACAGGGTCCTGGTTCTCCGAGACAGAACCTACGCGACGGGCATACGACGCACCGGCCCACGTCCCCTCCCGCCGGTGGGAGGGTGCGGGCACGTGGTGGCTGGTGAGCATGGTGGCGGGCGGCTCCGGGAGCGCCCCTTCAGGGGCGCGGGGAACGGCGCGACCAGCCACGACGCACCCGCAGCCGCGACACGGTGTGTCACCCCCCACCCCCTTGGGGGCCTGAGGGCGCAGCCCCCCGTTTCGGGAAGGGGCGGGGCTGGGGAAAGAACCCCTCCCACCCCAGCCCCCGCGTACCCGCACCCGGCGGAGTCCCCCGTTGGATACCGGGACCGGTAAGTCACCGCCCGTTCACCCCCGACGCCGGGGAACTTTGGATTCCGCGCGCAAGCTCCCGGTGTGAGAAGAATCGTCGCAGTCGTCCTCGCGGTGTTCCTGATCGGCGGAGTGGCAGCAGCCGTCGTCGTGGGCCGCGAAGGGCAGGACAAGGGCACGGCAACGAAGACCGTGCGAGCAGTGATCGGGTCGGAGAAGGCCGAGTTCTTCGCCGATCCCGACGTGGTGAAGGCCCTCGCCGCCAAGGGCTACACCGTGGAGACGGAGACGTCGGGTTCCTGGGCCATGGAGGGCCTGGACCTCAAGGGATACGACTTCGCGTTTCCGGGCAGCCAGGCGCCCGCCGACGAGTTGGCGAAGAAGTACGGCGTACGGCAGCCACTGCCGCGCCCCTTCTACTCGCCGATCGTGGTCGTGGCGCACCGCAGCGCCGCCGAGGTGCTGGCCGCGAACGGACTCGCGACCGTCGGCAAGGGCAACGGCACCCTGAAAATGGGCGCCTATCTCGATGCCGCCCAGGCCAACAGGACCTGGCAGCAGCTCAAGGGTGCGGACAAGTACGGGGAGTTGACCGGGACGCTGTTCGTGTCCACCACCGACCCGACCAGTTCGAACTCCGGCGCGCTCTACCTCGCCGCCGCCTCGTACGTCGCCGCCGGCGGCCGGGTCGCCGCCGACGCCTCGGCCGTCGACGACACTGCGCCCCTGATGCGCAAGCTGATCAGTGTCCAGGGCGCCCAGCAGACCAGCTCGGACGCGACGTTCAGGGACTTCATCAGTGGGGTCGGCAACCCGCTCGTCCTCGTGTACGAGTCCCAGGTCGCCTCGCTGCTCATGCGGGGCCAGTCCGTCGACGACCTGACCGTCCTCTACCCGGACACCACCGCCAACAGCGACCACACCGTCGTGCCCCTCACCGAAGAGGGCCGGGCGCTCGGTGAACTCCTCAGCACGGACAAGGAGTTGCGCAAGCTGGCGGTGCGGCACGGGTTCCGGCCGCAGGACGCGAGCGCGGAGTTCACGGCGGCGACCGCCGCCCACACCACGTATCTGAACCAGAAGCTGACCGGCGTCCGGCAGGCGCCCGTGCCCGCCTCCAAGGTGCTGCACGAGATGGCACGCCAGGCCCGGGGCTAGGGGGAACAACAAGTGACCAGCGACAACGAAGACTTCACTCTCAGCCCGCCCGAGCCCGTCGCGGCCGTGCCGAAGGAGAAGGCCGGCGGGCTCGTGCCCGTCGACGAGTCGGTCCGTACGGACATGGACCGGAAGGCCGCCGAGTACGTCGACTCACTCGCCGCCCTCGACGCCCGCTCCCCCGAATTCGCGAGCAAGCTGGGGGAGATCGTCGCCCTCGGCTCGGGCGAGATGCGTGCCGCGTCCGCGCAGTCCAACCGCATGCTGGACCGTACGATCCGCAGCCTGCCCTCGAACGGCGAGGACGCCCAGTCCCGCGTCTCGTCCTCGCTCGTCGAACTCCGGCGTACAGTCGAGGACCTGGACCCGCGCGACCTGCCCGCGAGCAAGGGCCGCAAGCTGCTGTCCAAGCTCCCCGGCGGCAACAAGCTGCGCGACCACGTCGCCAAGTACGCCTCCGCACAAGGCACGTTGAACAAGATCGTCGGCTCCCTGCGCGGTGGCCAGGACGAACTGCGCCGTGACAACGCCGCCTTGCAGACCGAACGTGTCCGCCTCTGGGACACGATGGGCAAGCTCCAGGAGTACGTCGTCCTGACGCAGGCCCTGGACTCGGCGGTCGAGCGGCACATCGCCGGCGTCGAGGCCACGGATCCGGCGCAGGCCGACACCCTGCGCGCCGATGTCCTCTTCCCGGTGCGCCAGAAGCACCAGGACCTGCTCACCCAGCTCGCGGTGTGCGCACAGGGCTACCTGGCCATGGATGTCGTACGCCGCAACAACGAGGAACTCATCAAGGGCGTCGACCGCGCGGCCACCACCACCGTGTCCGCGCTGCGCATCTCCGTGATGCTCGCCTCCGCCCTCGACAACCAGAAGAAGGTCGTCGAGCAGGTCAACGCCCTGCGCGGCACGACGGAGGACCTCATCCGCGGCAACGCGGAGATGCTCGCCACGCAGTCCGGCGAGATCCAGCGCATCGCCGCCGACCCGGCGGTCGGCGCGGAGACGCTCCGCAGCGCCTTCCAGCAGATCTACCGGACGCTCGACACGATCGACAACTACAAGGCCCAGGCCACGGAGACGATGGCCGCCACGGTGGAGTCCCTGACCTCCGAACTCCAGCAGGCCACCGCGTACTTGGAGCGGTCCCGGTCGCAGGGCGCGCTGGAAGGAGGGCTCGCGTGAGACGACACCGCACCGCTCTGGCCGCCGTCCTGCTGCTGGCGGTCACCGCGTGCACCGGGGGCGAGAGCCCAAAGGAGGAGCCCGGGCAGCCCGCCAAGGCCAAACCCGGTGTCCTCCGCGTCCTCGCCTCCAGCGAGCTGTCCGACATGGGCCCCGTACTGGAGGAGATCCGCAAGGACACCGGCATCACGGTCCTCCCCACCTTCATGGGCACGCGCGACGCGGTCGACCAGCTCGCCTCGGGGAAGGCGGACGGCGCGTACGACGCCGCGTGGCTGGCCTCCAGCGACTACCTGCGCCTGGACGCGGGCGCCGCGAAGAAGGTCGTGTCGCAGACCTCGATCATGTCCAGTCCGGTGGCGATCGGCGTCAAGCCGGAGACCGTACGGCGGCTGGGCTGGAAGCCGGAGGATCTGACCTGGTCGCAGGTGCATCAGGCGGTGGCGGCCGGTGAGCTGACGTACGGCATGACGGATCCGTCCCGCTCCAACTCCGGTTTCGCCTCGCTGATCTCGGTGGCCTCGGGCCTTTCCGGCGCCCAGTCCGCGCTGACGGACGTGGATGTGGAGAAGGCGACCCCCAAGCTGGCGGAGTTCTTCAAGGGGCAGGAGCTGACGTCGGGTTCCTCCGGCTGGCTGGCATCCGCGTACAAGCGCCGCGGTTCCGTCGATGCGCTGCTCAACTACGAGTCGGTGCTGCTGGGCATGAAGGACCTCACCGTGATCCGTCCCAAGGACGGCGTGGTCACGGCCGACTACCCGCTCGCCTCGCTCGCCTCCACCGACCAGAGGACTCGGGAGACGGTCCGGCGCCTCACCGACGCCCTGCGCGCCCCCGACGTCCAGAGCAAGATCACGAACCGTACGTATCGCCGTCCGGTCGTCGCCTCTGTGCCGCCCGCGTCCGGTCTCGACACGAGCCGCCGTCGTGAACTCCCGTTCCCCGGCAGCAAGTCCGTCGCCGACGGGCTGCTGGACGCGTACGAGAACAAGCTGCGCCGGCCCTCGCGCACGGTGTACGTCCTCGACACCTCGGGCTCGATGCGCGAGGACGGCCGCCTGGGTCAGCTGAAGAAGGCGCTCACCGCTCTGACGGGCGACTTCCGCGACCGTGAGGAGGTGACGCTGATGCCGTTCGGCTCCGCCGTCAAGAGCGTACGGACGCATGTGGTGCAGCCCGAGGACCCGCGGACGGGTCTCGACGGGATCCGCCGCGACACCGAGGCGCTGACCGCTGACGGGGACACGGCGATCTATACGTCGCTGGAGAAGGCGTACGAGCATCTGGGCGCCGATGACGACACGTTCACGTCGATCGTGCTGATGACGGACGGCGAGAACACGGTGGGGGCGGGGCCGGAGGACTTCGACGGCTTCTACGCCGGGCTGCCCGCCGAGCAGCGGGAGATCCCCGTCTTCCCGATCCTCTTCGGCGACTCCGACCGCGCGGAGCTGGAGCACATCGCCGAACTGACCGGCGGCCGTCTCTTCGACGCCCAGAAGGGCTCGCTCGACGGTGCCTTCGAGGAGATCCGTGGCTACCAATAAGCTCTTCGCGTACCTGGAGTCCCGCAAGAACCTCACGGGCAGCGCGCTCGGCATCGTGGGCCTGGGCCTGACGTTCACGGGCCTGGCGGGCGCGTACTGGCCGGTCGTCGTCGCGGGTCTGTACGGCGCGGGCGCGCTCCTCGCCCCGCCGGAGCGCCCGCCCCTGCCGGACTTCCCCGACCCGTCGGCCCAACTCGACGAGCTGCGGGCCGACTTCGGCAAGCTACGCGACTACCTCGCCGACATCGAGCTGCCACCCGCAGCCTCCGGCCGCCTCACCGAACTGACGGAACTCCTCACGGCCCTCCTCGACCCGGGTTGGGTCGCCGAGGTCCTCGCGCAGGAGCCGGAGGGCGTGCACGCCCTGTCCCGGGTCGTACGGCAGGACGTCCCGGAGGCGGTGGACGCGTACGTACGGACGAGGTGGTGGACGCGGCTGACGCCGGGCACGGATCCGCCGGAGCGGCACCTGGAACGCCAACTGGCGTTGTTGCAGGGTGAGATGGAGGAGCTGGCGACGAGCCTCCGGGAGGTGGAGGCTCGTCGTCAGGAGTCGCATACGCGGTACCTGGAGGACCGGTCGTAGGCGACCGCGGGTCGGCTCCTGGGGTTCTTCGCCCCGCCTCAGCCCAGGCGCTTCACCAGCGCCCGGTACTCGTCCCACAGTTCCGTCGGCGTGTGGTCGCCGAACGTGTTGAGGTGGTCCGGGACCAGGGCCGCCTCCTCGCGCCAGACCTCCTTGTCGACGGTGAGGAGGAAGTCCAGCTCGGACTCGGAGAGTTCGAGACCCTCCGTGTCCAGGGCCCCCTTGGCCGGCAGGATGCCTATCGGCGTTTCGACGCCCTCCGCCTTGCCGTCCAGACGGTCCACGATCCACTTCAGGACGCGGCTGTTCTCGCCGAAGCCCGGCCACACGAACTTGCCCGCGTCGTTCTTGCGGAACCAGTTCACGTAGTAGATCTTCGGGAGCTTGGAGGCGTCCTTGTCCTTGGCGACGTCGATCCAGTGGCCCATGTAGTCGCCCATGTTGTAGCCGCAGAACGGCAGCATGGCGAAGGGGTCGCGGCGCAGTTCGCCGACCTTGCCCTCGGCCGCCGCCGTCTTCTCCGACGCCACGTTCGCGCCGAGGAACACGCCGTGGTTCCAGTCGAAGGACTCCGTGACCAGGGGGACCGCCGTGGCGCGACGGCCACCGAAGAGGATCGCCGAGATCGGTACGCCCTTCGGGTCCTCCCACTCGGGCGCGATGATCGGGCACTGGGACGCGGGGACGGTGAAGCGGGCGTTCGGGTGGGCGGCCGGGGTCTCGGACTCGGGTGTCCAGTCGTTGCCCTTCCAGTCCGTGAGGTGGGTGGGCGTCTCCTCGGTCATCCCCTCCCACCAGATGTCACCGTCGTCCGTCAGCGCGACGTTCGTGAAGACGGAGTTGCCCCACAGCGTCTTCATCGCGTTGGCGTTGGTGTGCTCACCGGTGCCGGGCGCGACACCGAAGAAACCGGCCTCGGGGTTGATCGCGTACAGCTGGCCGTCCTCGCCGAACCGCATCCACGCGATGTCGTCACCGATCGTCTCCACCGTCCAGCCGCGGACCGTCGGCTCCAGCATGGCGAGGTTGGTCTTGCCGCAGGCGCTCGGGAAGGCTGCGGCGACGTACTTCGACTCTCCCTGCGGCGGGGTCAGCTTCAGGATCAGCATGTGCTCGGCCAGCCAGCCCTCGTCGCGCGCCATCACTGAGGCGATGCGCAGGGCGTAGCACTTCTTGCCGAGCAGCGCATTTCCGCCGTATCCGGAGCCGTACGACCAGATCTCGCGGGTCTCCGGGAAGTGGGAGATGTACTTCGTGGAGTTGCACGGCCACGGCACGTCCTCCTGGCCCTCCTCCAGCGGCGCCCCGAGCGTGTGCACAGCACGCACGAAGAAGCCGTCGGAGCCGAGCTCGTCCAGGACCGGCCGGCCCATACGCGTCATCGTGCGCATGGAGACGGCGACGTACGCGGAGTCGGTGATCTCCACGCCTATCGCGGAGAGGTCCGAGCCGAGCGGGCCCATGCAGAACGGCACGACGTACATGGTCCGGCCGCGCATCGAGCCGCGGAAGACGCCCTGCTCACCGGCGAAGATCTCCCGCATCTCGGCGGGGTCCTTCCAGTGGTTCGTCGGGCCCGCGTCCTCCTCCTTCTCGGAGCAGATGAAGGTGCGGTCCTCGACCCGGGCGACATCGGTCGGGTCGGAGGCCGCGTAGTAAGAGTTGGGGCGCTTGATCGGGTCGAGTTCCTTGAAGGTGCCCTTACGGACGAGCTCCTCACTCAGTCGCTCGTATTCCGCCTCTGAGCCGTCACACCAGACCACGTTGTCCGGCTGCGTCAGTTCTGCGATCTCGTTGACCCACGAGATCAGTTCCTGGTGATTGGTGGGAACGGCAGGGGGAGCCGCGATGTCGCGCGCCACGATTGCTCCTAGATGAGGGGTTTTGTTGTCGAATGCCCCTTGGGGGCCGCGGCCCGGATGCTTCGTCTGGATCATTGGCGCTCATCCGGTGCCGACCGCACTCATTTGATCATCCGACGGGTTCGCGCATATGTCCAGAGCGCCTCACAGCTGAGCGGGCGTGACCATCACCACGCGATTCCCCCCGGGGTTCACCGTTTATTGTCCGCTTCGCCCCCAAATCGTCGTAGCGGACTGATTCACCTGGCCCTCAAACCTCGGTGAGACGATGGCCACTTGAGGCTTCCCACCTGTCCGAACTGATTCAGTACTTACGGTTCCGTAGGTACGATTCGCCCTATGACTGCGTCCGTCCCCGACGCGCCCTCGGACTCGCCGGCCGCCGGCCGTGTCTCCGCCGCGCTATCCCACCTGCCGCACCCGGACAAGCCGAAGCTCCGGGGCTGGCTGCACGCCGGGATGTTCCCGGCCGTGGTCGTCTCCGGCCTGGCCCTGACCGCCCTCACGGAATCGACGCGCGCCCGCATCGCCTGTGGGATCTACGTCCTGACCGCCTGCCTGCTGTTCGGCGTGAGCGCGCTCTACCACCGGGGGGACTGGAGTCCGCGGGCCGACGGCGTACTGCGCCGGCTCGACCACGCGAACATCTTCCTGATCATCGCGGGGACGTACACGCCACTGACGATGCTGCTCCTGCCGGACACCACGGGGCAGTGGCTGCTCTGGGGCATCTGGGGCGCGGCGGCGGCGGGCATCCTCTTCCGGGTGTTCTGGGTCGGCGCCCCACGCTGGCTCTACACCCCCTGCTACATCGCGATGGGCTGGGCGGCCGTCTTCTTCCTCCCCGACTTCATGCGCGCGGGCGGGATCGCCGTCCTCGTCCTGGTGATCGTCGGCGGACTGCTCTACAGCGCGGGCGGCGTGATCTACGGCCTCAAGCGCCCCAACCCGTCACCGCGCTGGTTCGGCTTCCACGAGGTCTTCCACTCGTTCACGCTCGCGGCGTTCGTCGCGCATTACGTCGGGATCTCGATCGTGGCTTACCAGCACGGGTGACCTGACCGACCTCCCCTTCAGTGGCCGCGACTTTCGAGCCGCGGCCACTTTTGCGTGCCCACACATTGACGGACGGCATCTTTTGAGAGTTACTCTCATTTCATGGCTACTGTCACTCCACGGGCCGAGACTCAGCCCGACCCCCGCCGCTGGTGGGCCCTCGGCGCCCTCGTCGCGAGCATGCTCGTCCTCGGCTTCGACCTGACGATCCTCAACGTCGCGCTGCCGACGATGGCCGAGCAGCTGGATGCGAGCACGGGTGAGCTCCAGTGGATCGTGGACTCGTACATCGTCGTGTTCGCGGCGCTGATGCTGCCCGCCGGACTGCTCGGTGACCGCTTCGGACGGCGCAGGATGCTGATCGCGGGGCTCCTCGTGTTCCTCGCCGGTGCCCTGTTCGGCACCCTCGTCTCCACGCCCGAGCTGGTCATCGCCGCCCGCACGGTCATGGGCGTGGGCGCCGCGCTGGTGATTCCGCTCGGGCTGTCCGTACTGCCGTCGATGTTCGGGCCCGAGGAGCGCAGCAAGGCGGTCGCCGCCGTCACCGCCTCGATGGCCGCGGGCATGCCGCTCGGGCCGCTCGTCGGCGGGCTGCTGCTCGACCACTACTGGTGGGGCTCGATCTTCCTGATCAACATCCCGATGGTCGCGATTGGCGTCGCCGCCTGTCTGTTCCTGCTGCCGGAGTCCCGCGACCCGGCATCGCCGCGCGTAGACGTCCTGTCCACCGCGTACAGCGCGATCGGTCTCGGCGCCCTGGTCTTCGGCATCATCGAGGCGCCCGAACACGGCTGGGGCAGCCCGCTGGTCCTCGGCTCGTTCGCGCTGTCCGCGGCTCTGCTCGCCGCCCTCGTCGTACGGGAGCGCCGGGCGGTGCGGCCCATGCTCGACCTGAAACTGCTCGGGCACCGCGGTTTCCTGTTCAACAGTCTGGCCGCGACGCTCGGCACCTTCGTCTTCTCCGGTCTGCTGTTCATGCTGCCGACGTACCTCCAGGAGGTCGGCGGCAGCGACGCCTTCGGCACCGGGCTGCGGCTGCTGCCGATGATGGGCGGTCTGATGGTCGCCGCGCGGGCGAGCACGCCCCTGGTGCAGCGTCTGGGCCCTCGCCCGGTGGTCACCGCGGGCCTGGCGGTGCTGTGCTTCGCCGCGCTGCTCGGCTCACGCACCGAGGCGGACAGCGGCTACGGGTTCACCGCGCTGTGGCTGACCATCGCGGGCCTGGGCTTCGGCCTCGCCATGGTGCCCGCGATGGACGCGGCGCTCGGCGGGATCCCCCGCGACGAGGCCGGCAGCGGCTCCGGGCTGCTGATGACGCTGCGGCAAGTGGGCGGTGCGATCGGCATCGCGCTGCTCGGCAGCCTGGTCGCCAGTGCCTACGGCAACCGGATCGACACCTCGCGCCTCCCGGCCGAGGCCGCGGAAGCGGCGCGTGAGTCGCTGACCGGGGCGCACGCCGTCGCCGAGCGGCTCGGCCTGCCCGGCCTCGCCCGCTCCGCCGACGCCGCGTACGTGGACGGCATGGGCGCGGTCCTGGTGGTGTGCGGCATCGCGGCGCTCGTGACCGCCCTGCTGACGGCGGCGCTGCTGCCGAACGTGCGGCCCGCCAAGGCCGAGGAGGCCGCGGAGGGCGAGGCTCCGGTCATGGCTCGTACCGAGTCCGATGGCGGACAATGACGGGCATGACCACGGCACGCACCTCCCTCCCCGAAGCCGCCCGGCACCTGAGCCTGCGGGAGCGGAAGAAGCTCAAGACGCGTATCGCGATCAGGAACGCCACCTACGAGCTGATCGAGGAGCAGGGGTACGACGCCACGACCGTGGAGCAGATCGCCGATCGCGCGGAGGTCTCACCGAGCACCGTCTTCCGGTACTTCCCGACCAAGGAGGACATCGTCCTCACCGACGAGTACGACCCCCTGGCGGAGGAGCTGCTGCGGGCGCGTCCGGAGGACGAGAGTCTGCTGGACTCGATGCGGTTCATCATCCGGCAGTCGATGACCATGGCGATCGCCGACGACCCGACCTTCGTGGAGCGCGAGATGAAGCTGCGCCTCCGGCTGATGATGGAGGTCCCGGCCGTGCGCTCCCGGGTCATGGAGAGCATGTCCGTGACGGGCCGCCTGATGTGCCGGGCGATCGCGGAGCGTACTGGGCGGCATGAGAACGACCTGGAGGTGCGGGTCTACACGATGGGACTGATGGGCGCGCTCCTCGAAGCGACCATCTACTGGACCGAACACGACTACCAGGGCGACCTGCTGGACCTGCTGGACCGCACCCTCGCCACCTTCAAGGACCTCCCCAAGCGATGACCCGGATGCCCCGGCGATGACCTCAGGGCGCCGGAAAAGGACCCGGCCACCGCACGGCGGTCGTGGCATCCTGACCCCGTGAACGGACCGGAGATCCACGTCGAGTTCGCCCCCGAGCTGGGCATGTTCGTCCCGCAGGCGCGGCGCGCGGGGGCCACCGAGGTCGTCACCGACGGAGTCTCCACGCTCGGGCATGTCGTGGAGTCGCTCGGTGTGCCGCTGACGGAGGTCGGCGGGCTCGTCGTGGACGGGCGTGCGGTGCCCGTGTCGTACGTGCCGAAGGCGGGCGAGTCCGTCGAGGTGCGGGCGGTCGCGCGACCGCAGCGGGTGGCGGGGGCGCCGCTGCGTTTCCTGCTCGACGTCCACCTCGGGACGCTCGCCCGGCGACTGCGGCTGCTGGGCGTGGACGCCGCGTACGAGTCCGCCGACATCGGCGATCCGGCCCTCGCCGCCCGCTCGGCGGCCGAGCGGCGCGTGATGCTCAGCCGTGACCGGGGTCTGCTGCGGCGCCGTGAGCTGTGGGCCGGCGCGTTCGTCTACAGCACGCGGACCGAGGACCAACTCCGAGATGTACTGGGCCGGTTCGAGCCTGAGCTGAAGCCGTGGACCCGCTGCACGGCCTGCAACGGCCTGCTCAAGGAGGCCGTCAAGGAAGACGTCGCGGACCGGCTCGAAGGCGGCACCCAGCGCTCGTACGACGTCTTCGCGCAGTGCGAGGAATGCGGGCGCGTGTACTGGCGGGGCGCGCATCATGACCGCCTGGAGGCGATCGTGATGCGCGCCGTGTCGGAGTTCGGCTAAGCCCGGTTCGAGGCTGCGGGTCCGTTGTGGCTGGTCGCTCCCCCACTCTCGGCTTCGCTCGAGCGGGGGGACCCCCATCGCGGCGGAGCCGCAAATGTCACAGCCCCGCGCCCCTAAGGGGCGCTGCACCGCACCGGACTTCGGCAAGCCCGCCTAGTGCTTGTGCACCTTGGGCACCTTCGGTGCCTTTGGCGTCTTGCGGAAGTCCCCCTTCCCGCAAGCGAACCCGTCCTTGTTGCGGTCCAGCTGGTGCCGGTCGCGGTCGTGCACCTTCATACGGCCGTAGCCCTCCGCCTTCAGCCAGTCGCACCGCTCGGCCTTCGGCATTGACGGGAACGTCCACGGCACGCACTGGTTGATCTCGCCGTACGCGTGGTCGCAGCCGTCGTAGCCCTCGGCCATCTCGACGCCCTCGTGCTGGTCGTGCTCCTCGTGAGCGGAGCTCTCGGCCAGGTCCTCCGCAAAGGCCTGGACACGTTCGGCGGCGACCTGGCCCTCCGGGCCGATGCGGACCCACTTGGACACGGACGGGACGCCGTTCGCGTCGACGACCGACAGCATGTACCAGCCGGGCGGGGCGAGGTTCGGGTTGCTGGTGAGGCTGAGGTCGATGTTGTTGCCGTCGACGGTCATCGGCAGGTCGACGTAACGCTGGTTGGGGTCGGAGGAGTGGGTGACGGCGGCCGGGCGGATCAGGGAGGCCTTGACCACCGGCTTGTCGACGGTGATGCGCTGCGACGTGCCGTACGCCCAGTTGTCGTCGGCCACCGAGGTGATCTGCGGGCGGTCGCCCTTGAAGAGGTACGGCGGCTTGTAGATCGACACGCGCAGATCGAACGAGCCGTCGCCTGGATTGTCGCCCACGTTCAGGACCCGGCCGTCCGGCAGCAGCGTGGACGAGGAGTGGTACGTCCGCGGCACCGGGTCGGTCGCGAGGCCCGGCTCGAAGGCGTTGGTCGCCGGGTCGTACATGGAGGCCTCGAAGACGGGGTCCTCCCGGTACGTGTGCAGGGCGCCGCCCGTCTCCAGGACCTTGCCGTCCGGGAGGATGACGGCCGAGACGTACACCTTGCCCTCGTCGCCGGTCTGCGGAGTGCCGTCCTCGTAGTGGCCCTGCGGCAGGTCGGGCGCGGGACCGTACTGCGGTGAGTCGGCCTTCATGTCGATCAGGTCGACGAGGCGGTGCGCGTCGGGCGAGACCGTGTGGTTGCCGCCGCCCATGGTGAGCACCTTCTGATCCTGGGCGGGCGGCAGCAGCACGGACATGGACTGGTCGCGCTCGTCCTTCTTCCTGAGGCCCGGTACCTCGGCGATGGTGCCCGCCTCGTAGTCGTAGACGGAGGCTCCGGTGCCGGGCAGTCCGTTGCCGAAGACATGGCTGCCGGTGTAGAAGAGGCGGCCGTCCTGGAGCAGGATCATCGACGGGTACAGGCCCCAGAAGGACCAGGCCTGCTTGGCCTCGCCCATCGGCAGCCACTTGTTCTGCGCGTACGAGAAGTGCTCGTTGACGACCGTGCCCGAGGAGTCCTCGGCGAGGCCGCCGAGCGCGATGACGTCACCGTTGCCCATCGCCGTGGCCGACGGGTACCAGTGGCCGGCGAGCATGTCGTTGACCTTGGCGTAGCTGTTCGTGTCCGGGTCGAAGACGTAGCTGGTCTTCAGGCCCTTGTAGCCGACGCTGCCGTCGGGCGCGGCGTAGTCCTTGTTTCCGCCCACCACCAGGACGCGGCCGTCCGGGAGTTGGACGTGTCCGGCGCAGAAGAAGTCCTCGGGGGTCGGGATGTCGGTGTACGTCCCCGTCTCCGGGTCGTACAGCGTGGACTTGAAGGTGCCCGCCTCGAACATGTCGAGGTCGTTGCCGGAGCCCGCGATCAGCAGGACCTTGCCGTTGTGCAGCAGCACGGAGTGGATGGCCCGTACCGGGGTCTCCATGCTCTCGACGGTCCACTCGCCCTTGCATTCCGGCCCGGTGCCGCCCGCCTTGCAGGGGTCGGGCTCGGAGGGGACGGTCGCGTCGACCATGGCGTAGTCGTCGGTGGTGAGGGAGCCCACGCCGTAGAGCGCGCCGCCCCAGGTGACCTGGTCGGTGTTCGGCGGAATTTCCGGGGTGCGGACCTCGGTGCGGCTCCAACCGGCGGACTGCTCAAGGGTCTTGAGGTCGGTCCAGTAGACCCAGCCGAGGGTGGTGTCGTGCCGGAAGATGGTGAACGCCACGTCCGGGGTCGTCGACTTGTACCAGAGCGACAGGTCGTACTGGTGGCCCGGAGTGACCTTCGGTGCGCAGGAGTTCTCCAGCATCATCGTCTTGCGGTCGCCGTCGGCGCGGCGGCTCAGATCGATGCGTACGGCGCGGCTGCCGCTGTGGGCGTCGTCGGTGACCGTGAACGTGTAGTCGTTGTCGCCCCAGCCCGACTTCTCGAAGCACTGCGGGAACTGGGAGGGGCCGTCGAGAATCTCCAGGCCCGGGTTGGCGACCAGGTTGGTGGCGGCGGTGGCGGGCTGTGCGCCGAGCGGCCCGAGCCCGAGGGCGGCGGCGAACAGCGCGAGCGCGGTCAGCAGCAGACGGGTGCGTCTGGCGCCCGGGTGCGGCAGCCATGATCTGCGGCGCGGTCTTCGGGCTCCGTACGCCATTTCGGTTCTGTACGACATCACGAGTCCTCCCTGAGCGGATTCGGCGAAGTCCGGTGCAGTACCCGCGCCCCTAAGGAGGCCGCAGGCCCCCTTAGAAGGCCGCAGGCCTCTTAGGGGCGCGGGGAACTGCGCGACCAGCCCCCACCGGGCCGCGGGTTCATCACTGTGCTTCCAGCGGAGCGCTTAGGGCTCGCAGAAGAACAACTTGCGGGCAAGTGACGCGCTGACCTGCGGAGTCAAGCCGCAAAACCCGCAAGTTAATTCTCTGCAGGCCCTTACGTCCCGATCTTGAGGATGTCGATCCGGCCGTCGCCCTCCCCGAAGGTGGCGACCGGACTGCTGTGCGCGAACAGGTCGCGCAGGGTGGGCAGGTTCTGGCGTTCACCGCGCAGGGCGGGGGTGGACACGACGTAGTCGATGTCCTTCCAGCCGTGCGGCAGCGTCTTGGTGACCGCCGGGTCCTGGTCGAGCTTGTAGTGCCAGATGGCGCCGGTGCCCGGCCGGTAGCCGGCGTCGACCGCGTCCAGCCACAGGACGCCGTCCGTGACGATGCGCAGCTCGTCGCGGTCGCCGACGGGGGTGTCGCGCAGCCAGCGTGAGGCGTCGCGGTAGACCTGGTTGTTGTCGGCGGTCATGGCGGCGCGGTCCTCGTCGTACCAGTGCGGTCCCGCGAGCGCCACGGCGGCCACGGCAGCTGTTGCCGCGGCGCCGATTCGCAGGCGCCGCTTGCCCGGCAGCCAGGCGACCGCGGCCTGGACGAGCCCGGCGAGCGTGATCGCCAGGAAGGGCAGCACCTGCACCACGTACATCTGTGGCAGATATCCGCCGGGGCGCAGCGCGACCAGTGCGAGCAGCAGGACGGCGAGGGCCACCGGCCACAGCCGGCGCACCGCGAGCGCCAGCACCGCCGCGGCGGCGCCTCCCACCAGCAGATACGGGTCCCGGGTCAGCCAGTCCTCGAACAGCTGGTGTGCGTCGGTGCCCGCCTCGAAAGGTGAGCCGCTGCCCTCGCGCCCGCCGAGCTGGAACTTGAGCGTGCCGAGCAGGGAGACATGCCCGGCGCCGGGCAGCAACTCGCCCTTGAGCAGGGCGTACAGCGGATAGAAGAGGGTGGTCAGGACGAGCCCGGAGCCGAAGCCCGCGAAGGAGAACTTGCGGGTTCTGGGATGGCTGCCCTGCCAGAGCGTCAGCAGCAGCACGGGCAGCAGGACGCCGACGGTCTCCTTGGACAGCACCGCCAGCGCGAAGGCGATGCCCGCCGCGGCATGGTGCGCCAGATGGCGGCGCGGTGAGAGCGCGAACGCGAAGGCGGCCAGCACCCACAGGACGGCGAAGTTGTCCAGATAGATCTGGCGGTGCAGGACCACCGAGAGCGGCGAGAGGGCGTACAGCAGCATGGCCGCCGCGGCTGTGGGGCGGGCCAGGCCGACGCGGCGGCCGACGACATAGACCAGTACGCAGGACACGGCCGCCACCGGCAGCATCGCGATCCGCCCGTGCACGAACGTCGGCAGGTCCGGCAGCAGCCAGGAGGGCAGCCAGGACATGCCGGCGAGCTGCATCCAGCCGAGCGGCGGGTGGTCGTACCAGTAGGTGTAATGCGCGAGCTCGCCGTGCTGGACGGCCCAGGCCTGCGCGAGATAGGTGCCCTCGTCGTCATTGGGGAATGGATAATTCCCGATTCCCCAAATCCTCACCGCCAGGGCGACGAGGAGAACAGGCGCAACCCAGAAATAATCTGGCCTTAACATCCTGCGGCGTACGGAAGACCTGTCCCCCGGTGAATTCTCCGGAGCCGGCCGGAGAGCAGACGAGGAACGCTCGGTTTTCTCCTCGTCAGAACGGTCGCGCACACCGATTTGCGGTATGGCAGTCCCCATACGGAATCCCCCACCCCCACTTTCAGGCGCCTGGCAGCCGAGGGCCTCCCCCTTGAAACCCCCCGGAATCAGGCATGCCGCAGCATCATGGCACACACTGGCCGCCGACATGACAAGAATGCGCCATTCCGGAAGTGTTGAAGATCATCGCCGCGGGTTCGTCATTGCCGGAGAATTGGGAAAGCTGCTAGCTTCGCTCGGGGGATCCTGATCGATCACGCGAGAACGCACGAGATCGCGCCGGATCGCGCGAGAAGAATCAGGAAGTTCCGGGGGAGCAAGGGGGCTCCGTCACCGGAACGATCCAGGTAGACCAAGGAAGACCGAGGGGGGAATTCATGGTCTCCGCTGTCCTTTTGCTGGATTCAATCGTGCTCATGGGCGCTGCCGGTATGACGCTCTGGTGGATGCTCCATGCCTGGCGCACTCCGGAGACGCTGGAGTCGACGGCGTTCGCGGAGCCCGACGGGCAGCACGGGCTGTCCTTCTCGCTCCTCGTGCCGGCCCGCCACGAGGAAACGGTCCTGCGGGCCACGGTCGAGCAGATGCTGCGCATGCAGCACTCCGCGTACGAGATCGTGCTGATCGTCGGCCACGACGACCCCGGCACCGCCGCCATCGCCCACGAACTGGCCGCCGAGCACCCCGAGAAGGTGCGCGCGGTCGTCGACACCCACGAGGTGAAGAACAAGCCGCGCGCCCTCAACAGCGCGCTGCCGTACGCCCGCGGGGACGTCGTCGGAGTCTTCGACGCGGAGGACATCGTCCATCCCGAGCTGCTCACGCACGTGGACTTCGCCTTCCGGCGCGAGAACGCCGACGTCGTCCAGGGCGGCGTACAGCTGATCAACTACCAGAGCAGCTGGTACAGCCTGCGCAACTGCCTGGAGTACTTCTTCTGGTTCCGCAGCCGGCTCCACCTGCACGCCCGCAAGGGCTTCATCCCGCTCGGCGGCAACACCGTCTTCGTCCGCTCCGAGCTGCTGCGGCAGACCGGCGGCTGGGACGGCAACTGCCTCGCCGAGGACTGCGACCTGGGCGTACGCCTGTCCAGCGGCGGCGCGAAGGTCGTCGTCGCCTACCACTCCGCGCTCGTCACCCGCGAGGAGACACCCGACTCGATCAGGGCGCTCTACAAGCAGCGCACCCGGTGGAACCAGGGCTTCCTCCAGGTCTACCGCAAGGGCGAATGGCGCCGGCTGCCCGGCTTCGGCCAGCGCATGCTCGCCCGCTACACCCTCAGCACACCGTTCGTGCAGGCCGCCACCGGCGTCATGATCCCGCTCGGCCTGGTGCTCGCCCTGGTCGGCGGCGTGCCGCTGCCCTTCTCGATGTTCGCCTGGCTGCCGATGCTCCCGATGGTCGCCATGGTGGTCTTCGAGGCCGTCGCCCTGCACGACTTCGGCCGCGAGTACGGCTTCCGCATCGGCTTCTGGCGATACGTCAAGCTGCTCGCCGGAGGGCCCGTGTACGCGGTGATCCTGGCCGCCGCCGCGCTGCGCGCCGTGTGGCGCGAGTACACCGGGCGCCGCGACTGGGAGCTGACCTCCCACGTCGGCGCCCATCTCCACGGCCAGACCCCGCAGCCGCAGGAGGCACGGTGACGGCGCTGCCCGCCGAGGTGTCCATCGTCGTCCCCACCTTCAACGAAGCGGACAACATCCACGAACTCCTCGGCCGGATCACCGCCGCCGTCCCCTCCGGGACGCGCGCGGAGGTGGTCTTCGCCGACGACTCCACGGACCACACCTGCCAGGTGATCGAGCAGGCGGCGGCGTACTGCCCGCTCCCCGTTCTTCTGCACCACCGGCCCGTCCCCGAGGGCGGCCTCGGCGGCGCGGTCGTCGAGGGCATCGCCCGCTCCTCCGCGCCGTGGATCATCGTCATCGACGCCGATCTGCAGCATCCGCCCGAGCTGATCCCGGAGTTGATCGCACGAGGCGCGGCGAGCGGCGCGGAACTGGTCGTGGCCAGCCGGTACGCGGCGGGCGGCGACCGCGACGGCCTCGCCGGCGGCTACCGCAAGCTGGTCTCCAGTACGTCGACACTGGTCACCAAGAGCCTGTTCCCGCGCACCCTGCGCGGGCTGACCGACCCGATGAGCGGCTTCTTCGCCATCCGCCGCACCGCCGTCGACCGGGCCGCGGACTCCGAGGAGAGCGAAGGGCTGCAACCGCTCGGCTACAAGATCCTGCTGGAGCTGGCGGTGCGCTGCCGTCCCCGGGGCATCGCGGAGGTGCCGTACGCCTTCGGGGAGCGGCACGCGGGCGAGTCCAAGTCCACGGCACGGGAAGGCGTACGTTTCCTGCGCCACCTGATCACCCTGCGCACCGCCGACGCCCGCGCCCGCGCCATCGCCTTCGGCCTGATCGGCCTCACCGGCTTCGTCCCGAACCTCGCCCTGCTGTGGCTGCTGACCTCACCGTCGGCGAACCTGCACTACGCCCCCGCCGAGATCATCGCCAACCAGGCGGGCCTGCTGTGGAACTTCGCCCTGATCGATTCCCTCGTCTACCGCAACCAGCGCCGCCACCACAGACGTTCGGTACGACTCCTCACCTTCGCGGCGGTCGGCAACGCGGACCTGGTGGCCCGCATCCCCCTCACCGCGCTGCTCATCGCGACGGCGGGGATGACGGCCCTGCCGGCCACCGCGCTGAGCATGGCGATCGTCTTCACGGCCCGTTTTCTGGTGGTCGACCGGTGGCTGTACCGGCGGGCTCGGACGGGGATGGAGGCACCGAAGCCGCTGGTGGCAACGGATCCGGTGCCGAATCCGTTGCCGGACCCTCTCGGCTGAAGGCTGCCCCTGGAGTCTGATGGGGCGCGCTCCTACATCAGCGCCCCGGGAGCAGGAGCAGTGATTCTGGCGGCGCCGCTTGCGGGTGGTCAAAGCCGGCGCGCGATGACCAGCCAGGCGCGGGAGTCGAACCATACGCCGTCGCCGGTGTCGTGCGCATCGAGAGTCGCGCCAAGCCGATCGAGTGCGCGCTCGGCGGACGCGGCATCCAGATCGGTGACCAATTCCTTCGCCATCCACAGCTGGAGTACGGCAGCACGCGCGCGGGCGGCGTCCGGGCCGTAGTAGACGGGCTCGCGTACGTCGACGACGTCCACTGCGGTGAAGCCGGCCGCGGTCAAGTGGCCGACCACGACGTCCGGATCGGCCAGTGTGAAGGGATCGACGGCCGCTGGGGCCGACGTCGATGACGCATGCCCGCGAGAGAGCGCCGCCCGGATCGCGACATGCCACTCCTGACGGTCGGCGGCCTGCCAGACCAGCTGCACGAAGCGCGCACCCGGACGCAGGGCTCGCCCGATGTTGGCGAACGCGGCGATGGGGTCGGAGAAGAACATCGTGCCGAACCGGCTGACGCCCAGACTGAAATGCTCCTGTGGGAAGGCATGGGTCTGGGCGTCGGCCTGCACGAAACCGACATTGCGGAGCCCTTCCGTCTCGGCCTGTTGGCGGGCCCGCGCCAGCATCGGGCCCGAGACGTCGATGCCGAGCGCGGCACCCGGCGACGCGGCTCGGGCCGCGTCCCGGGTGGTCTGGCCGGTGCCGCAGCCGATGTCGAGGACACGGTCGCCGGGTCGGATGTCGAGGGCGTTCCGCAGCCGCTCGTGATAGCGGGCGAGCTCCGAGTCGTAGTCGAACAATGCGATCTCCTCCTCATGCCGCGGGGCCGTCGCGGAGTACGCCGCGCACGGTGTCGAGCCGTACACCTGGTTCGAACTCCGGCAGCCACCACGTCGCGCCGGCCTTCGCGTACGGCTCGGGATCGACACCGGGCGGCAGAGCGACGGCGATGTCGTACGAGGCCATCTGGCCATGGCGCAGTTCGGTGAGGGTGCCGACGGCCTCGGCGAGCTGATCCGGGTGCTCGAGATTGGCCGGGAAGAAGCCGTCGAGCCGGGCGGCCCGGCGGATCGGCTTGACGTTGCCCGGGAATCCGGCGGCCCACACCGGCACGCCGGGCCGCTGAACCGGCCGCGGCAGGAACGCGATGTCGTCGACGGTGTAGTGCTCGCCGCGGTGGCGCACCGGCTCGCCGGACCAGGCGGCGGCCAGGATCGCCAAGGACTCGTCGAGCATCCGCCCGCGCCGCCGGTCGTCGAGCTGCTCACCGGTCTTGGACAGCTCGCCGGCGAACCGGTCGCTGCCGAGGCCGACGCCGAGCGTGAGGCGGCCGTCGCTGAGCCGATCCAGCGTCGCACTCTCCCGCGCGACCTTGGCCGGCCGGCGACGGGCAGGCGTCGACACCATCGGGCCGAGCCGCAGCCGTTCGGTCGCGGTCGCGATCGCCGCCAGTGCGATCCACGGGTCGGCGACCTGTCGGACCGGCGCCCGCCAGCACAGCTGATCCCATACGAAGCAGCCGTTCCACCCGGCTTCCTCCGCGTCGGCGGCGAGGCGCTGGGCCGCCCGCGGGTCGGCGAGGTCGTCGAAGAGCGGCAGCCAGAGTGCCGACCGCAGCCGGTTCATGGGCGGCCTCCTTCCGTGTGCCGCACCAGGGCCGACACGAAGTCGTCCCACACCGGTCTCGGCAGGTCATGTCCGGCCCCCTTGAGGACCAGCAGCCGCGCACCGGGGATCGCGTCGCGCAGCGCCTCGCCGTGCGGCAGCGGCAGCAGTGGGTCGTGGTCGCCGTGGACCACGAGCGTCGGCGCCGCGATGTCGCCGAAGCCGCCGCGCACCGGACCGTCGAGCTCGATGGCGTAGTGGTTGACCAGAGTCGACGCGTAGCTCCTGGCGCGCGCCACGTCACGTTCGACCAACGCTCGGATCGCGGCCTCGTCGAAGTACGGCGAGCCACCGGCGTACGCCCTCGCGCCGGTGACCACGTACTCGACGACCGCGCCCGCGTCGGAGAGGTCCGGCTCGGCCGGCATGGCCAGGTCGCTCGACGGCGGCGGCAGGTCGTCGGCACCGGTCGAGCTCGAGACGAACGTCAGCGACGCGACCCGGTCGGGATGGTCCACACCGAGGATGAGTCCGATACCGCCGAACATCGACTGACAGACCACATGGGCGCGCTCGATGCCCAAGGCGTCCTGGATGCCGAGCACGTCCAGGGTCAGGTCCGTGAACGAGTAGGCCGGCTGTCCCGGCGGGTAGCAGGTCGACCGGCCAGTGTCCCGATGGTCGTACCGGACCACGAACCGGCCACGGACGGCGATCTGTTCGCACAGATCGGCGTCCCACCACAGCATCGAGGCGGCCGACCCGGCGACCAGCACGATCGCCGGAGCCGCGCGGTCTCCGAAGGTCTCGGCACACAGCTCGACGCCGTTGATCCCGAGTAGTCGCTCGTCGTGAGATTGATGTGAGGTCATGTCTGGCACGCTAGAGCCCGCGACTTCATCGTGAAAAGCGATGATTTCCGATCGATTCGATCGCTCATGACGATGTGCGTCGCTACGCTGGAATGCGTGAGCAACGTCGAGCTGCGCCATCTGGCGGCGATGGCCGCCATCGCCGAGGAGGGCTCGTTCGGTCGGGCGGCCGCCCGTCTCGGGTACACCCAGTCGACGGTGAGCCAACAGATCGCCGCGTTGGAGAGGGCCGTCGGCGGTCCGGTGTTCGACCGGCCGGGCGGTCCCAGGCCAGTGCGGCTCACCCCACTGGGCTCCGTGGTCCTGGACCAAGGTCGCGCACTGCTGGCGAAGGCGGATGCACTGGCCGACGCCGTGGACCGGTTCAAGGCGGGAGACGGCCGGATCGACATCGGCACGTTCCAGAGCGTGTCCAACATGATCCTGCCGTCGGTCGTACGCCGGCTGCGAGACGAGCACCCCGGCTGCGACATCAGGTTGTCCGAGGAGGAGCCGGAGCAGCCGCAGATCGGTGACCTTGACCTGCTGTTCTACGACGGCCGCATCGACGGCGACGTCGAGCACCGCAAGCTGCTCGACGATCCGTATCTGCTGGTGGCGGGCGCCGGCACCTTCCCCGAAGGTCCGGTCCCGCTGGAGCGGCTCGACGGCGCACCGATGGTGGCCTGGCCGCTGACCTGCGACCAGCCCTTGATGGAGCAGGCCCTCGCCCGCAGCGGTGCCCGTCCGCAGGTCGTGTTCCGCAGCGCGGTCAACGACACCCTGTTGTCGATGGTGCGAGCTGGCCTGGGATCGGCGGTGCTGCCCTGGCTCGCCATCCGTGGCGCCGACGTCCCATCCGACGACAGGCTCCGCATCCACGAACTACAGCCGTCCCTGCCGTCGCGGGAGATCTACCTGCACTGGCGGGCCGGACGTACCCACTCACCACTTGCCGGCCGGGCCATCGAGATCGCCGTCGAGGTCGCGGCCGATCTCGCGCCGCCGCCGGCAGACCGGCTCTAGGAGACCAGCTTCTGCCGGAGGCCCGCCGTGTCCGTCACCGGTGCGTCGCAGGTGAACCGGCGGCAGACGTAAGCCGCCGGTTCGCCCTCCACCAGCGGGCGGTCGGCGAGGAGCGGGAGTTCGTCGCTGCCGGGGGCTCCCACCGCGACGACCGCACCCGGAGCGGTGGTGAGGAGGGCGGTGCGGTGCAGTTCCTTCGTCGCCGGGGCATCCGCCGGTCCGACCACGGCCACCTCACGCGGCCCGTCGAGCAGGGCCTCCGCGGTCGCGAGCCCCCAGCCGATGAAGCGCGGCGCCCGCGGGCCGAGCGCCCTGACGACGCCCAACGCCCGTTCCGCGGCGGTGCGATGGGGCTCGGCGCCGGTCTGCGCCGCGTAGCTCAGCAGGGCACCGGCCGCCGCGCTCCACCCGGAGGGCGTGGCGCTGTCGGTCGGGTCCTGCGGGCGGCGGATCAGCTTCTCGGCGTCGGCGGCCGTGTCGTACAGGGTGCCCGACTCCTCGTCGGCGAACTGCACGAGCACATGGTCGAGCAGGAACCCGGCGAACTCCAGCCAGACCCCCTCACCGGTCACCGAGGCAAGGGCCAGGAACCCCTCGGCAACATCCGCGTAGTCCTCCAACACACCCGCGTTCGCTCCGACTTGGCCGTCCTTCGACGTACGGGCGAGCCGGGCACGCTCGTCCAGATGCAGACGTACGAGAAGATCGGCGGCACCGAGCGCGGCCTCGACGAGGTCGGGACGGTCGAAGTACGCACCGGTCTCCGCGAGGGCGGCGATCGCCAGCCCGTTCCAGGCGGCGACCACCTTGTCGTCACGGCCGGGAGCGGGCCGCTGGGCACGGGCCTGGTTGAGGCGCTGCTTGACGGATTCGATCCGCTCGGCGTCGAACACGCCTTCCTGCTGCGGCAGTTGAAGAACGGAGGCGCCCTCTTCGAAGGTCCCCTCTTCCGTCACGCCGAAGTACTGGGCGGCGAGCTCGGCGTCCTCGTCGCCGAGGACATCGGCGAGCTGCTGAGGCGTCCACACGTAGTACGCGCCCTCGACATGCTTCCCGGTTCCGTCGTCGCTGTCGGCGTCGAGCGCGGAGGCGAACCCGCCCTCGTTCGTGCGGAGTTCGCGGACCATGAAGTCGGCGGTTTCGAGGGCGACGCGGCGGGCGAGGTCGGAGCCGGTGGCTCGCCACAGGTGGGCGTAGACGCGGCACAAAAGTGCATTATCATAGAGCATTTTCTCAAAATGGGGCACAATCCACTCACGATCGACGGAGTATCGAGCGAACCCCCCGCCGAGCTGGTCGTAGATCCCCCCGCGAGCCATCCGCTCACACGTATCGGCGGCCATCTGCAACGCACCCTCGGACCCGGTCCGCGCGTGATGCCGCAACAGGAACTCGATCACCATGGACGGCGGAAACTTCGGTGCTCCGCCGAACCCGCCGCGCTGGGCGTCATAATCCCGCGTGAGCCCGAGCAACGCCTGCGCCAGCCCCTCCTCACCAGGCACGGTCGTGTCCCCGTACGAGATCTCCCGCCCGGCAAGATCCCGCACGATCTTCCCGGCAACCTCGGCGACCTCGTCCCGCCGGTCGATCCACGCGCTGTGCACGCCCTCCAGCACCTGCCGGAAGGAGGGCATGCCCTGCCGCGGCGCGGGCGGGAAATAGGTCCCGAAGTAGAACGGCTCGGCGTCCGGCGTGAGGAACACGGTCATGGGCCAGCCACCCTGCCCGGTCGCCGCCTGCACGGCCTCCATGTAGACGGCGTCCACGTCGGGGCGTTCCTCGCGGTCGACCTTGATGTTCACGAAGTGGTCGTTCATGTACAAGGCGGTTTGTTCATCGTCGAAGCTTTCGCGCGATAGGACATGGCACCAATGGCAGGCCGAATAGCCGACGCTGAGGAGCACCGGCACGCCGCGCTTCCTCGCCTCCTCGAATGCCTCGGCCGACCACGGCCACCAGTCGACCGGGTTCTCTGCATGCTGGAGGAGGTACGGGGACGTTTCGTGGGCCAGTCGGTTCGGCATACTCCCATCCTGCCCGACAGCTTCAGCTCCGCCATGCGACGGGCCACGCGATCAGGCCGGTCTGCATACGGCCACTCGGTCCGCCCAACGCCAAACGGGAGACACACGCGAGTAGTCCCAGCTGTGGTTTCCCTTCTCACCGGGCCGAACCACCAGCGAGTCGAACACCGAAGCAACGAGCCTCCGCTTCTCGTCGAAGCTCATCTCGCCGGACATCCAGCGCAGCCGGAACGACTCTGGAAGGCGGACCTTTCCATCCCCGGCTTCGGGGAAGAGGAGTCTCTCGATCGCACCATCGGCGAGTGGGCCACTGATCGCGCAGCGCCCGCAGCCGCGCCCCGCGGACCCATTGCAAACGTAGACGTACGGACTTCTCTTGCTCTTGGCCTTGCTGCCGCCCATCCGGCGGCCGCAAACTCGCCCGTCCGAGAACTCACCACCGCAGCGCAGGAAGCCACTGGCCAGATACCGAGGCTCAGCTTTCTCACCTGTAACTCTTGGCGCGCCACTCCCACGGTGCATATAAAGACTTCCCGCCCTGAACGTTGTGCAGACCGCCTGCCATTGCTCAGCGTTCACGATGGCTTCCCATTGGCCCACCACAGGCAGCCCACTGTCGGGGTTGAGCAGCAATTCGCCACGATTTGCCCGATAGCCGCACACGCGGGGCGCCGTCATCATCTGCGTGACGGTTTGTGGGTTGGGGCGCCCACCACGCGTACCCGTCACACCTTGGTCACACCACTCCCTGGTGATGGCGTTCACCGACTTACCGCTGATGCGTTCTTCGATGGCTTTCCGCAGCAACTCGGACTCCACAGGGTGGAGGGTGAGCCTGTCATCCATCCACCCGAAGGGGCGGGGGCCACTGTGCGGCACGCCGTCAACCGCCCGCGACCAGTGCCAGTTGAGGAGTCGTTGTCGTCTGTTTTCCGTCTCCCCCGTCGCGGCATCAAGTGACCTGATGGCCTGCAGCAGCCCCTCCCGCGAATACGGGTCGCGCACTCCGCTCTGGTCGACATAGATACGTCCGGGCCGACAGGTCAGCGCCTCCAGGAACCGCGCGAAATCCTCCGCACGCCGGTAGAGCCGATCATCGGCGACACAGACCACTCCGCTCAGCGATATACCGCTGGATGTCGCTCCTCGCTTCAGGTCCCCGATCAATCGATCGAAGGCCGGTCGTTCACCGCCAGGCTTCGACGCGCTGCGTCCGTTGTCCGTGTAGAGGGCGGCTACAACACATCCGTGCGCTTCTGCTGAGAGTGAGTTGATCCTGTGCTGGTTCCGGACCCCATGAGCATCCCGCTTACGGAAGTCCTCTGACGAACGCGCATACGAAGCAATCGCAACGGTTCCTGATTCACCAGCATTCATGCCGAGCCTCACATCTCCCCCTTTTCGTCAGCTTGTCCAACACCCGTATGAACGAGCGAGTTCAGGGCAGGTCACCCTGAGATCACGAGAGAAGCGATCTGTGTGATCGTCCGCCCCCTCGCGCATGCACCCGGGGCGCAGGACACTTGACCGGGAAAGTCATCGCTGGCGGAGGGGGACCTGACATGCGGGACAGCCATCGGGCTGATGCCGAGCGGCTGTTGGCCCGGGCCGTGGAGGAGGAGGTTCGGCGGTCGGGTGGGCGGACCGACGGGAGTGTGCTGCTGTCGCGGGCGCGTGGGGCGCTGGACGCCATCGCGGGGACGGCGGCGGAGGAGTACGAGGCGTACACGAAGGCGCTGGACGAGGCGGAGGCCGGGCGGCTGACATTCGGGCAGCGGTATGCGCGCGAGGGCGCCGGAACTCCCCTGCTGGTGGCGGTCGTTGCCGCCGTCGCGGCCTGTGTGGCGGATCTGGCGCTCGGCACGAGTGCGGGGACGGCGCTCGGCGCCGGAGCCGTGGTCGGTGTGGCGGGCGCCGCGGCGACGGTGGCGAAGGTGACCGCTTCGCATGTGCCGGCCGCGAGTCGCCGGGCCGGGGCCCTGGGGCAGCCGGGCGGGCCGGAGCAGTTGCGGCTGCAGTGGCTGACGGCGCTGGAGGTGCGCGGTATCCGCCCGTTCCTGGACCAGCAGCGGGTGCTCAGCGCGTCGACCGGCGCGAAGCGGAAGGCGCCGCAGTTGCGGCGTACGGACAAGAGCGCGGCGGCGCGCAGCCGCAGTGTCCTGGAGCGGTCCTTCGATCAACTCCCGGAGCCGGATGGCCCGTTCGCGGGCCGCAGGCAGGAGCTGGGGCGGGTGGCGCAGTGGGTGCACGCGGCCCGCGCGAGTACGGAGACCAAGCCGACGGTGGTCGTGCTGCACGGCGCCCCGGGCTCGGGTCGCAGCACGCTCGCGATCCGTGCGGCGCATGCGCTGAGGGATCAGTTCCGGGGCGCGTGCGTGGTGGACCTGCGCGGCGACAGCCCGGAGGAGCCGCCGCTGTCCACCCGCGACGCGCTGCTGCACCTGCTCAACCGGCTCGGTGCGTCCCGCGAGCAGTTGCTGTTCCGGGAGCGTTCCTCGCCGGAGCAGCAGGTGCGGCGGCTGAGCGAGCTGTACCACCAGCATCTGACCGGCCTGCCGGTGACGATCGTGCTGGACGACGCGAGCGACGCGGAGCAGGTACGGACCCTGGTGCCCGAGCGTTCCGACAGCCTCGTGCTGGTCACGGCACGCAAAGCGCTCGATCTGCCCGCCGACCTCCCCGCCTGGGTGCACCAGCTCCCTGTTGAGGCACTGGACGCGTCGGGCGCCGAGGAGCTGCTGAACGCCGCGGCGCAGGACGCCTCGGGTCCGTACGACGCCGAATCCTGCGACCGGGTGCGGGAGTTGTGCGGCGGCCTGCCCCTGGCGTTGCGGATCGCGGGCTCCTCGCTCGGCCCGCGTACGCATCGCCGGCTGGCCACGGATCTCGAGGCGTACGGTCCGGTCGAGCCGGTCGAACGGGTGCTGTGGCTGCGCTACAGCGACCAGTCGGACACGGCCCGGCGGCTGCTGCGTCGCCTGGCGCTGGCGGGCCGCGCGTCCCTGGGCGCCGCGGCGGCGGCCGCCCTGCTCGCGACGGACGAGGCGGAGGCGACCCGGCACCTGGAGGCGCTGTCGCGGGCCGGCCTCATCGATCATGTACGCGGCAGCCGTTACCGTCTGCACGATCTGGTCCGTGCCTTCGCGCAGGCCCGTCTGCTGGACGAGGAGGATCCGGCCGAGCGTACGGCCGCGCAGGAACGACTCATCGTGAACTACGGCGAGTTGGCGGACTCGGTGATCCGTCTGGTCGACGGCAAGACGTCGACGCGCGCGGACACGGTCGGCCCGCACGGCTTCACCTCGCTGGACGCGGCGCTGCGCTGGCTGGACGACGAGTCGAGCTTCATCACGGCGGCGCTGCGGCACGCGGAGGGCGTGAACCAGGCGGCCGTCCTGAATCTGCTCGGCGCGCTGTGCGACTACTGCCTGCTGCGCGGTGACCTCTACCGGCTGGGCGAGATCAGCGAGTTGACGCAGGCGGTGGACCAGGGACTGCTGGTGCGCTCGGTCCAGTGGCGTACGGGTATCGCGGCCCGTCAGCTCGGCGAGCTCGACAAGGCGCGTACGCAGCTGGCTTCGGTGGTGGACCTCTACTTCGAGGCGCACCACGACGCGGGCGCGGCAAGGGCGCTGTGCTCGCTCGGGATCACGCTGCACCACCAGGGCAATCTCACAGAGGCGGCGGCGAAGCTCCAGGAGGCCATGGATCTCCAGGCCTCTCCCGAGCTCGCGGCGGACCGGGCCTGGACCATGCACGCGCTGGCGGCGGTGGAACGGGACCGGGCCCGCCTCGCCGCGGCCCTGGATCTCCTCACCCAGGCGCTGGTGCTGCACCGCCAGGGCGAGTCCGTGCACGGTGAGGCCTGGGCGCACTTCCAGCTCGGCCAGCTGGGCCTGCGCATGGGTGACGTACCGCGCGCGGAGGCGGAACTCCGCGAGGCCCTCGATCTGTACGGCCGCACCCGTGACCCTCGCGGCGAGGCCTGGGCCCTGACCCAGCTGGCCCGCGCCCGACTGGTCGACGGCGACCCGTCCTCCGCCGTGGACGGCCTCCGCCAGGCGATCTCCCGCCATCGCGACAACGAGGACGCGCGGGGCGAGGCGTGGACGGTGTACTACCTCGGCCAGGCGCTGGAGGAGTCGGGCAACCTGGACCAGGCGGTGCGGGAACTGGAGCGTTCACGGACGATGTTCTCCCGCATCCGGGACGTGTACGGCCTGGCGTGCGCCCGCCACCACTCGGCCCGCGCCACTCGCGACCAACGGGCGGTCCAGACGGGCTCGTTGCGCAACTCGGGCTTCGCCCGCCAACTGCTCGTGGACGCCCGGGCGGACTTCCAGCGCATCGGCGTGGCTCATGGCGAGGCATGGACGTGCCTGGAGCTTGCGGTGGTGGACGCGGGCAACGCCCGTACGCAGTCCGCCCTTTCGCTGTGCGACGAGGCGGCGACACTCTTCGCGTCGTACGGCGACCGGCGGGGCGAGGACTGGGCCCGGTTCCTGCGCTGCACCCTGCTCCCGTACGCCTCCCCGGGCGGCGCCGAGATCGGCACCGCCGTCGCCCAGGAGGAGCTGACCCAGCTCTCCCGCACCAACCACCCGTCCCGCGACGGCAAGCTGGACGACTACATCGAGGCGTATCAGCTGCTGCTGGAGCGAGGCGTCGACCTGGACGCGGGCTGGCAGGCGTGGCGGCTGGGGATGGTGCCCAGTCGGCATGCCCGGGAGGTCATGGGGGTGGCGGTGGCGGCTCAGTCCTCGTAGGGGCGGCTCGGCCTTCGGCGGGGCGGCTCAGTCCGCGTGCTCAGTCTTCGTACGGGTCGACCAGGCGCAATGGCCGACGGACTCGCCGATCCTGAGCCGTCGGAGCGGGCGTATGAGGCAGCGTGTCTGAATGACACGCACTGGGTCTCATTCAGACACGCTGCCTCAGCAGTTCAAGCCGCTGAGCTCTCAGCCCTTCGCAGGCGAGGCCTTCCCCCCGGAACCGGCCTTCTTGTCGGAGGCGTCCCCCTTCGGGCTCTCGTCCTCCTCGAAGTCGACCTTCCCCATGTGCCGGTTCATCGACTTCATAAGCCCCCACACCGCCACCGCCATCACCGCGAACACGATGAAGCCGAGGACGCCAGGGGTCACCTTGTCCTCGTCGACCTCCGCCGCGAGGGGGACGAGGTGCGTCATTGCCAGGCTTGCGCTTGCGCTCATGTCAGGCATTGTCCCTCAGGACTGCCGGACGCCCGCGAAGAGGTCGTCCTCGGGGAGGGACGTATCGACGAGGGACTTCGCGAGTTCGTACTCCTCCGTCGGCCAGACCTCCTTCTGGATCTCCATCGGCACGTGGAACCAGCCGCCGTCGGGGTCGATCTGCGTGGCGTGTGCGATCAGGGCCTTGTCGCGGATCTCGTAGAAGTCGGCGCACGGGACGTGCGTGGTCAGGGTCCGCTCGGCGCGCTGGAACTCGTCCCAGCGCTTCAGCCAGTCCCCGTACGGCGACTCCAGGCCGCGCGACAGCAGCGCGTTGTGCAGCGCCTCGGTGCGCGGGCGGTTGAAGCCCTGGTTGTAGTAGAGCTTCTGCGGCTGGTACGCCGGGCCGAACTCCGACTCCGGGTACGTCTCGGTGTCCGCCGCCCCCTCGAACGCCACCATCGAGATCTTGTGGGTCATGATGTGGTCGGGGTGCGGATAACCGCCGTTCTCGTCGTAGGTGGTGATCACCTGTGGGCGGAAGGAGCGGATCTTGCGGACCAGCTCGCCCGCCGCCTTCTCGACGTCCTCCAGCGCGAAACAGCCCTCGGGCAGCGGCGGCAGCGGGTCACCCTCGGGCAGCCCCGAGTCGACGAAGCCGAGCCACTCCTGCTTGACGCCGAGGATCTCGCGGGCCTCGTCCATCTCCTTCTTGCGTACCTCGTGGATGTGCTCCTCGACGTACTTGTCGCCTTGAAGCTTCGGATTGAGGATGGAGCCGCGCTCCCCGCCCGTGCAGGTCACGACCAGCACGTCCACCCCCTCGGACACGTACTTCGCCATGGTGGCCGCGCCCTTTGACGACTCGTCGTCAGGGTGGGCGTGTACGGCCATCAGTCGCAGCTGGTCAGTCAAGACACAATCCTCGTCAGTCGGCGCCCCCGTATGTTTGGGCGCGATCGGCGGCTTCTATAGTGACCGAAATCGGGGGCGAAAAATTCCGGGGTCCGGCCCTTTGCGCCCCCACAGAGAGGACGATCATGAGTACGGCGAGTACGCAGCTGCCCGAGGGCCGCTACGGTCGCTCCGCGGACGAGCGCGCCGACCGCAAGCTCAAGATCATCGGCAGTGTTCTGGGCGTCGCTCTCCTCACCCTCATCGGCTGGTTCGCCTTCCACTACGTGGTCGGCAACAAGATCAGCGCCGAAGTGATCAGCTTCGACACCTCCGCCGACTCGGTCAAAGTGCACCTGGAGGTACGCAAGGACGCGGACGCCGCGGGCTACTGCACCATCCGCTCGCAGGCCGAGGACGGCGCCGAGGTGGGCCGCGCCGACTTCCGCTTCGACCAGAACGCCACGCGCATTGACAAGGTCGTCACGCTGCGTGTGACGGCCCCGGGCACCACGGCGGAGCTGCTCGGCTGCCACGCCGAGTGACGCCGGGCTCTCCACGCGCCGGTGGCGCCGGGGCTCGATCCGTGCGCGCCGACTGGAATACGTAGGCACGGACCTGCGTTGATGTGATTCTGATGGCTTATGTCCTCCCCCTTCGCCCGCTGAATTGTTAGGCTCGTGGTTTCGCCCTCCCCTGGAGGAACATTCTTCTGGGTAGGGCGATGCTTTGTATTCCCAGTACCGACGAGGAGCACCTGTGACCCAGACCAGCGAGAACGTCACCTGGCTGACCCAGGAGGCGTACAACCAGCTGAAGGCCGAGCTGGAGTACCTGTCTGGTCCTGCGCGCACGGAGATCGCCGCCAAGATCGCGGCCGCGCGCGAGGAGGGCGACCTGCGCGAGAACGGCGGGTACCACGCGGCCAAGGAGGAGCAGGGCAAGCAGGAGCTCCGGGTGCGCCAGCTGACCCAGCTCCTTGAGAACGCGAAGGTCGGCGAGGCGCCGGCGGCCGATGGTGCGGTCGCGCCCGGCATGGTCGTCACCATCGCCTTCGACGGTGACGAGGACGACACGGTGACATTCCTGCTCGCCTCGCGCGAGTACGCGAGCTCGGACATCGAGACGTACTCGCCGCAGTCCCCGCTGGGCTCCGGCGTGAACGGCAAGAAGGTCGGCGAGGACGCCCAGTACGAACTGCCGAACGGCAAGCTCGCCTCGGTGAAGATCCTCAAGGCCAAGCCGTACACAGCCTGAGTCCGAGCTGAGCCCCCGGCCGAGGTCTCCCTCGCGCCGGGGGCTTCCTCATGCGTCACACTGTTGCCGAGCGGTACTTGCGCACCGCCAGCGTCCGGAATATGACGATGATCAGGATCGAGTAGATCAGCGAGGCCCAGACCGGGTGCTGCATGGGCCAGGCGTCCGACGGTGAGACCCCGGGGTTGCCGAACAGCTCGCGGCAGGCCTGCACCGTGGCGCTGAACGGGTTCCAGTCGGCGACATGCTGCAACCAGGGCGTCATCCTGCTGGAGTCCACGAACGCGTTCGAGACGAACGTGACCGGGAAGAGCCAGATCAGCCCGCCGGAGGTGGCCGCCTCGGGCGTACGCACGGAGAGGCCTATCAGTGCGCCGATCCACGTGAACGCGTACCCGGCCAGGAGCAGCAGGGCGAAGGCGCCGAGCACCTCGCCGGCATTGGTGTGTGTGCGCCAGCCGACGAGGAGGGCGACGACGGCCAGCACGAACACCGTTACCGCCGTCTGCACCAGGTCGGCGAGCGTGCGGCCGGTCAGTACGGCCCCGCGCGCCATGGGCAGTGAGCGGAAGCGGTCTATGAGCCCCTTGTGCATGTCATCGGCGATGCCCGCTCCGGCGCCCGCGGTGGCGAAGGTGACGGTCTGCGCGAAGATGCCGGCCATCAGGAACTCGCGGTACGTGCCCGGGTCTGTACTGCCGGCGATATTCATGGAGCCGCCGAACACGTAACTGAACAGCACCACGAACATGATTGGCTGGAAGAGCCCGAAGATGATCATCTCGGGGATGCGGCTCATCCGGATCAGATTGCGTTGGGCGACGACGAGGGAGTCCCGCACGGACTGGCCGATGGCATTCCCCGGCTGCGCGACGCGCACGGTGTCGCTGACGGCGCTCATTCTGCGGCCTCCTTCTCGGCCTTGTCCTGCTTGGACTTGGGCTTGCGGCCCTTCGCGTCCTGCACCCCGCCGTTCCCCTCGTCCTCCGCCTCGGCGTGGTGTCCCGTCAGGGAGAGGAAGACGTCGTCGAGGGTGGGGCGGCGCAGGCCGATGTCGTCGATCTCGATCCCGCGGGTGTCCAGCTCGCGGATGACCTCCGCGAGGAGCTTCGCGCCGCCGGTGACGGGCACGGTCAGCTTGCGGGTGTGCTCCTCGACGGTCGTCTCGCCCTTGCCGAAGCCCCGCAGCACCTCGGACGCGGTGGCTATGTGCTCGCGCTCGTGGACGACGACCTCTACGCGCTCGCCGCCGGTCCGCGCCTTGAGCTGGTCGGAGGTGCCGCGGGCGATGACGCGGCCGTGGTCCACGACGCAGATGTCGTGGGCGAGGTGGTCGGCCTCTTCGAGGTACTGGGTGGTCAGCAGCAGGGTCGTACCGCCGGAGACCAGTCGCTTGATGACCTCCCACAGCTGCTGGCGGTTGCGGGGGTCGAGGCCGGTCGTCGGCTCGTCCATGAACATGACCGGCGGCGAGACGACAAGCGCTGCCGCGAGGTCGAGTCGGCGGCGCATGCCGCCGGAGTACGTCTTGGCGGGGCGGTCGGCGGCGTCGGCGAGGTTGAACTGCTCGAGCAGCTCGCCCGCCCGCACCTTCGCGTCCTTCGCCTTCATCTGGTAGAGCCGGCCGACCATCTGGAGGTTCTCGCGGCCGGTCAGATACTCGTCGACCGCGGCGAACTGGCCGGACAGGCCGATCGAGCGCCGCACTTCGTTGGGGTTCTTGAGCACGTCGATGCCTGCGACGATCGCCTTGCCCCGGTCGGGGCGCAGCAGCGTGGTCAGGCAGCGGACCGCGGTGGTCTTGCCCGCGCCGTTCGGCCCGAGCAGGCCCAGCACGGTGCCCTCCGGGACATCGAAATCGACGCCGTCCAGAGCCCTTACGTCACCGAAGGTCTTCACGAGGCCTTCGGCGTAGATGGCGCCTGGCATGTGAGTTCTCCACGTCGTTGGGGTTTCTTCGGAAATACTGGTTTGCGCGCTTGGTCCCGCCATGAGTGGCGACAGACACACCATAACGCGATGTATCGCGTCTCTCAATGGATTTTTCCAGGTTGTGGATAACTGGGCCTTGACCTCGGCCGCCGGTCTGACGGACTGCCGGCCTGAGGCACTCGCGGCCTGTCGCGCTCCCGACCTGACGGACTGCCAGGCGTCAGTCGATGACCGTGTAACCGGCCTCGCGCAGTGCCTGTCCCACCTCGGCGCAGTGCTCCGGCCCCTTCGTCTCCAGGTGCAGCTCCACCTCCGCCTCCGTGAGCCCGAGCCGCGGATCGGTCCGTACGTGGCTCACATCGAGGACGTTAGCGTCCACCACTGACAACACCCCGAGGAGCGTGGCCAGGGCGCCGGGGCGGTCCGTCAGCCGCAGCCGGACCTGGAGGTAGCGGCCCCCTGCGGCCATGCCGTGCCGCAGGATGCGCTGCATCAGCAGCGGGTCCACATTGCCGCCGGACAGCACCGCCACGACCGGCCCTTCGAACTCCTCGGGCGTGCTCAGCAGCGCCGCGACGGGGCTCGCGCCGGCCGGCTCGACGACCAGCTTGGCCCGCTCCAGACACAGCAGCAGCGCGCTGGACAGGGCGTCCTCGGAGACCGTACGGACCTCGTCCACCAAGTCGCCGACGATCCGGAACGGCACGTCGCCGGGACGCCCCACCTTGATGCCGTCGGCCATCGTCGCCGGGTTCTCGATGGACACCGGGCGCCCCGCCGCCAGCGAGGGCGGGTACGCCGCCGCGCCCGCCGCCTGCACCCCCACGATCCGTACGTCGGGCCGCAGCGACTTCACGGCGATCGCGATGCCCGCGGCGAGACCGCCGCCGCCGATCCCGACGACGATCGTGCGCACCTCGGGGCACTGCTCCAGGATCTCCAGGCCGACCGTGCCCTGGCCCGCGATGATGTCGGGGTGGTCGAAGGGGTGGATGAACACCGCGCCCGTCTCGGCCGCGTACTCCTGGGCGGCGGCCAGCGTCTCGTCCACCACCGTGCCGTGCAGTCGCACCTCGGCTCCGTAGTGGCGTGTCGCGGCGACCTTCGGCAGCGGGGCGCCGGTCGGCATGAACACCGTGGAACGCACCCCGAGCAGGGAGGAAGCCAGTGCGACCCCCTGGGCGTGGTTGCCGGCGCTCGCCGCGACGACACCCGCGGCGCGCTCCTCGGGAAGCAGCCCGGCTATCCGCACGTACGCGCCGCGCAGCTTGAACGAGCCCGTCCGCTGCAGGTTCTCGCACTTGAAGTGCACGGGCGCGCCCACCAGCCCGGACAGATACCTGCTGCCCTCCATGGCGGTCACCCGCGCCACGCCCGCGAGCATCTTCTGGGCGCCGCGCACATCGTCGAGGGTCACCGTCGGCAAGGAGTCAGCCGTGCTGTAGCTCATGACCACCAGTCTCGCAGCTCACGCTCCACCCCACGGGCCATGACCAAGGTCCCGTACAGGTTTGCGCAGCGCCGGTACGGCCCGCCCCCCGTCCGCGTACTCTGTCCCCCAACCCAGCCCCACGCATGAATAGAGCCCCCGGCCATGCCCACAACACCAGAAATGTCGATGGACATGACGACCGTCGGTGACACCGGTCTTCTCGAATCGCTCCAGCACGAGGTGGCGGTGTTCGCCCGCCGTGCAGAACAGACCCGGCTCGGCGGGGTCGGGCAGGTCCGCAACTCCATGGACCGCGCCGCGTATCTGCTGCTCAACCGCCTCGACAAGGAGGGCCCGATGGGCGTCAAGGCGCTCGCCGCGAGCATGGGCATCGACTCGTCGACGGTCACCCGTCAGGTCGCGCCGCTCGTGGACACCGGGCTCGTCAAGCGCACCTCGCACCCGGAGGACGGTCGTGCCGTGGTGCTCCAGCTGTCGCCGCGCGGGCTCTCCCGCCTGGAGGAAGTCCGCTCCTCCAGGCGGCAGTTGATGGCCGAACTCACCGAGGACTGGACCCCGGAGGAGCGGGAGGCGTTCTGCACGCTCCTCACGCGTTTCAATGTCGCGCTGTCCACCCGGATGGCCGCGGCGTCGGTGGAAGGGGCCTCCGTAGAGGCGCCCTCGCCCTCCTGACTGCCCCCGCATCGTGTCCGCCTCTTGACCAGGGGGCCGTGCCTGGCCTCAGATGAGATCGGGTCCCTGTAGTACGCGATTTTCCTCGCCGTACGCCCCAGGGGCCCGGTTTCCCAGAGTCGGGAGGCGCGGTGCGAGATCGGCAGGCGTCCCAAGGCGCCCGCCGGGCCCGGGAGTTCGAGGCGTTCGTCGCGGGCGCGGCAGGGCGGCTGCTGCATGCGGCCACACTCCTCACGGCGGAGTCCCCGAACGACAACCCGCGCGCGCGGCGCCTGCTCACGGCATCGCTGGCGCATACGTACGCCTCCTGGGACCGGCTGCGCGGCGAGGACCCGTACGACCGCACCCGGCAGCAGCTGGCAGTGCGCTTCGCACGCGGGGCCTGGCATCAGTACGGCGCCCTGGGCTGGGCACACCCCCGTGGCCGCCCGAACACCGGCGGCGTACTGCACCGTCTCAGTCCCCAGGAGCGGCTGATCCTGGTCCTGCGCATGTTCGAGGGCGTGGCCGAGGAGCAGACGGCGGCGCTGCTGGGGCTGCCCCTGGAGCGCGTACGGGCGATCTGTGCCCGCGCGATGGCGAACCTGCTGCATCCGCCGCGTGAGCCGGCCCCGGCGGTGGCGAAGGTGGTGCCGTCATGAGCCCGTATGACCGCAGGGAGGACGCCGTCCGCCGCATCCTGGAGGACGCGCCGCCCCCCGTACCGCCCCATCTGTACGCGGACGTCGTGCGGCGCGGCAGCCGCATGCTGCGCCACAGGAAGGCGGCCCGGCGGCTGCTGTGGCTGCTGTTGTTCGCAGCCGCCGTGGCCTTCGTGGTGTGGGCATCGATGGCCCAGCCGTGGGTGGAGCCGCCGTCGGAGACGACTCCACCGCTCACCGGCTGGTAGGCCTCACCGGTCGGCAGACGATCAGCCGAGGGCCTGGGTGAGGTCCTGGAGGAGGTCGTCGACGTTTTCGATGCCTACGGAGAGGCGTACGAGATCGGCGGGCACCTCGAGTGCCGAGCCGGCCGCGGACGCGTGCGTCATACGCCCCGGATGCTCGATCAGGGACTCGACGCCGCCCAGGGACTCGCCCAGGGTGAACACCTTGGCGCGGTTGCAGACCTCCACGGCCGCCTCCTCGCCGCCCGTGACCTGGAAGGAGACCATGCCGCCGAACGCCTTCATCTGCTTGGCGGCGACCTCGTGCCCGGGGTGCTCCGCAAGGCCCGGGTACAGAACACGCGTCACGCGCACGTGCCTGCTGAGCATCTCGGCGACCGTGGCGGCGTTCTCGCTGTGCCGGTCCATCCGTACGGCGAGCGTCTTGATGCCGCGCAGCACCAGCCAGGAGTCGAAGGGGCCGGCGACCGCGCCCATCGCGTTCTGGTGGTACGCCAGTTCCTCGCCCAGCCCCTCGTCGTTCACGACGAGCGCACCGCCCACGACGTCCGAGTGGCCGCCCATGTACTTGGTCAGCGAGTGCACCACGATGTCCGCGCCGAGCGCGAGCGGCTGTTGGAGGTAGGGGCTGGCGAAGGTGTTGTCGACGACCAGCCTGGCGCCCGCCTCGCGCGCGATCTGGGCGACCGCGGCGATGTCGGTGATACCGAGGAGCGGATTGGACGGCGTCTCCACCCAGACGATCTTGGTCTTGGGGGTGACGGCGGCCCGGACGGCGGCGGGATCACTGGTGTCGGCGACCGACCATTCCACCCCCCACCGGGAGACGACCTTCGCGAAGAGGCGGAACGTACCGCCGTACGCGTCATTGGGGATGACCACGTGGTCCCCGGGGCTGAGCAGCGTACGCAACAGGCAGTCCTCGGCCGCCAGTCCGGACGCGAACGCGAGGCCGCGGCGACCGCCCTCCAGGGCGGCGAGGTTCTCCTCCAGGGCCGTCCTGGTCGGATTGGCGCTGCGGCTGTACTCGTAGCCGCCGCGCAGTCCGCCGACGCCGTCCTGCTTGTAGGTCGAGACCTGGTAGATCGGCGGGACGACCGCGCCGGTGAGGGGATCGGCGGTGTTCCCCGCGTGGATCGCCACGGTTTCGAAGTGCTGGCTGATGTGCCTGTCGCTCATGGGCACCGAGGGTAGTGCGCTTGCGCGGATCGTGACGGCGGGAGACTGTGGCGGGGCCGGGACGGCGGTACGAGCGACGGTTTTCCACAGGAACTGCCGACCAGGTTGGCCAATTGTCAGACCCGTCTGGTTCGCTTGAGACATGGAGATTCTCTGGGTACTGATAGCGCTGGTCATGATGGGCTTCGTCCTCGGACCGATCTTGATGCGCAGGCGTGCCGGTGGTATCCAGCAGGTCGCTCCCGGCGACCCGGACGCGGCCGACCCGGCGAACTACGGCTTCCTGCGCCAGGAGGAGCTGGACATCCGCATGCCCGGCCCCGACCCGGACCTGCTGGAGGTCCTTGACCTGGTGCAGAGCAGCCAGGACTACCGGGGAGCGTCGCAGCTCCTCGCCGGCACGGAGACAGACGGCGAGCTGCGCTGGCAGCGCGTGCAGGCCTTCGCGGGCGCCGCGTCGCTGGAGCTGCACCAGCGCCCCGGCGGAGTCAGCGAGAGCCCCGGCGGTCAGTGGCTGCGGGTCTGGCGCGCCGAGAAGCCCAAGGACGCGGGCGGCGCGGCCGTGCACGCGGAGTTCCTGGTGCAGCAGGCGTGGCGTACGTCGACGCCCGGCACGGACGAGTTCCGGATCATCATGGAGGAGGCGAAGTCGGCCTGCGACGAAGCGGCGCTGCTCTCCCCCGGTGACCCGATCCCGTACATCATCGAGCTCTCCGTGGCGCGCGGACTGGCGTATCCGCAGGCGGAGTTCGAGAAGCTCTGGCTGAAGATCCTGGACCGCGCCCCCGCGCACATGGGGGCGCATCTGGCGGCGCTGCACTACTGGTGCGAGAAGTGGCACGGCTCGCGCGAGGTGGCGTACGCCTTCGCGGAGGCGGCGGCAGCGCGCGCCCCGCAGGGTTCGCTGCTCGCGGCGATGCCCCTCTTCGCGGTCTTCGAGCACCTGCCGGAGGTCAACCTCGTCCAGGGCTTCTACCAGAGCGAGGTCGTCACGAAAGCGGTCCACGGCGCGCTCTTCGCGGTGCACGCGGCCCGCCCGGACGACCCGATGCTCGCCCACGTACGTCATCTCCTGGTGTTCTTCCTGGTACGCGGCGAGCGCTGGGCCGAGGCGATGAGCCAGCTCGTGCATGTCGACGGCCACGTAGGGGCGCTGCCGTGGACGCTGACGCCGGACCCGGCTGCGGACTACGCGGTGTACCGCGCGCTGGCGGTCGCGGGATACGAGGCGAACGGAGGGAGCCCGGCGACGCTGCCGCACTGAACGTCCCAGTTGGAATTCCGGACGGGCCCCGTACGTTCTCTCAACGGGCCCACCGCCGAGGAGACCGCGTGTTCCTGCACAGCCGTTCACCGCAGCTGCCCACCCCCGAGCAGGCCCTGACCGGCCGCCCCGAGCCGGCCTTCTCGGTCCCCGAGCGCCACACCGTGCTCGGCAACCCGCTCCTCGGCCCCTACCCCGAGGGCCTGGAGATCGCCGACTTCGGCCTGGGCTGCTTCTGGGGTGCGGAGCGCAAGTTCTGGCAGCTCCCGTCCGGCGTCTGGACGACACTGGTCGGCTACCAGGGCGGCTTCACCGAGAACCCCACGTACGAGGAGGTCTGCTCGGGCCTGACCGGCCACACGGAAGCGGTCCGAGTCGTCTACGACCCGTCCCTCATCTCCTACGACCGCCTCCTGAAGCTCTTCTGGGAATCCCACAACCCCACCCAGGGCTTCCGCCAGGGCAACGACGTGGGCACCCAGTACCGCTCGGCCATCTACACCCACACCCCTGAGCAGGCGACCGCCGCAGAGGCGTCCCGCGACGCGTACCAGAAGGTCCTGACGGGCTCGGGCTACGGCACGATCACGACGGAGATACTTCCCGCGGAGGGGCGCCCTCTCTATCCAGCGGAGGGGTATCACCAGCAGTACCTCGACAAGAATCCGGCGGGGTACTGCGGGATCGGGGGGACGGGCGTCAAGCTAGGTGACCCGTTCGGGACGAACTGGGGGGAGTCCTGCCCGACCGGTGTCGCTCCTGCGCCGGAAGCGCGCGACAAGTAGCACCCGTGCCCTCAAGCTGCCGCACAGTAGTGCGAACAGCGATACCGGTGTGACTTGAGTAAGCAATAGAGTGCCCACGTGACTGCCACGTTGAGTTCCACGAGGACCCGCGCCGCGCTCCGCACATCGGCGCGTGTCTCCGGGGAGCTGCTACTGATATTTGTGATGCTGGCGGTAACTTTGTGGCTTTTGGGTCGGATGTGGTCGGTCGTGTGGCCGCTCGTAGTCGGCCTGCTTCTGACCACACTGACTTGGCCCCTGACTCGTTTCCTCCGTCGTCACGGGTGGAAACCCGCCCTCGCTGCGTCGGTCGTGACCGTGCTGTTCCTCCTGGTCGCGGCGGGCGTCGTAGCGTTGATCGCAGTACCGGTGGCGTCCCAGTCCGGCGAGCTGACCGACGGCGTGGTCGAAGGCATCCAGAAGCTGCGCGAGTGGGCCGCCGGTCCGCCGTTGAACATCGGGGACGCCGAGATCAACAAGGCCTTCGACACCGCGGTCGCCCGGGCTCAGGACGGCCTCGGCAGCATGGTCGGTACTGTCGTCACGGGAGTGAGCACCGTGGTCAACGGCGTGGTCACCGCCGTCCTGGCACTCTTCCTGATGTTCTTCTTCCTCAAGGACGGCCCACGGTTCCTGCCGTGGCTCGCCCGTCAGCTGCCCGGTCGGCTCGCCACCGACGTCCCGACCGTGGCCGCGCGCGGCTGGGACACCCTGAGCTCGTTCGTGCGTTCGCAGGCGGCCGTCGGCCTGCTCGACGCCGTCCTGATCGGCCTGGGTCTGTGGATTCTGGGGGTACCGCTGGTGCTCCCGCTGGCGGTGCTGACCTTCGTCTCCGCGTTCGTGCCGATCATCGGCGCCCTGTTCGCCGGTTTCGTCGCGGTGCTTATCGCGCTGGTCTCCAACGGGCTGACTGACGCGCTGATCGTGCTGGCCATCATCGTCGTGGTGCAGCAGCTGGAGGGCAACGTGTTCCAGCCCATGATCCAGAGTCGGGGGCTCGGCCTCCATGCGGCCGTGATCCTGCTGGCGGTGACGTTGGGCGGCAGTCTGGCCGGCATTGTGGGCAGTCTGCTCGCCGTACCGATCGCCGCGCTGATCGCGGTGGTCTGGAACTATGTGCGCGAGCAGCTCAGCGCCCCGTCACGGGAACCGGGGACCGACGAGTCGGACACCGGCGCCGCCGTCCCGTCATAGCAGGTGCCCAGGTTTGGCCCCCGACCCGACGCCTGACGAACCGTTGCCCCAAGGGCGGGTCACATGACAGCACAGACACCGCGGGACGAGCGTCAAGCTAGGTGACCCGTTCGAGACGAACTGGGGAGCTTCCTGCCCGACGGGCATCGCTGCGGCTCCCAGCTGAGTGGATACGTGCCTCGCAGACTGCAGGTGTTCGGCTCATACGTTCCCTCCGCCCAGAGCAGTGTCCCGGTGAGCTCCCGCTCGTGGTGAATTCGGAAGTCGTGATCCCGAGTACGTCGGCGGCCGGGACCTGGCGGGGTCCACAAGGACGCTTCGTTGGTCGAAGCTGTGTTGGAGGTCCGCTTCGGAGTGGAAGACCGGCCTCTGCCGGCACAGCTTCGTCATGACCTCGTCCAGTGAGATCAGTCCGGCAATGGTTGCAGCGCAGCCCATCGGTTCCATGGTCACCGTGCCATTCAAGTCGTCCCCCGGGTGAGCCCTCAAGACCGGCGAAGGTGCAAAGTCGCCCGGTGAGCCTTTGACCTTGACACGGTGACAACGCCTTCACTGCTTCCCAAGGAGGTGGTCCCGATGACCATGACGAGAGGGGACACGGATGCGATACGAGCACTCCAGGGCCTGGAGGACAGCCGTTCGTCCGTGCGACTGCGGGCGGCTCTGGCGGTCGGTACGGCGCCTGACCCGTGCTTCGTCGACAAGCTCATCGAGCGATGCGCGATCGAGCCCGAGTTCTTCGTCCGCGACATGCTGACCTGGGCGCTCACCCGCCACCCGGTGTCCCTGACGCTCCCCGAGCTGCTCCGCGAAGTCCACTCGGAGCGTGCGCAGGCACGCAGCCAGGCGCTGCACACGCTGTCCAAGATCGGGGACCGGCAGGCGTGGCCGGCGATCACACGGACGCTGTTGTCCGACGCCGACGACGAGGTGGCGCGGAGCGCCTGGCGGGCCGCGGTCGTGCTCGTGCCGGAAGGCGAGGAGTCCGCCCTGGCCACGGTCCTGGCGACGCAGTTCGGACGCGGTGAGCAGGAGACGCAGCTGAGTCTCAGCCAGGCGCTGGTCGCGCTGGGTGAAGTGATCGTGCCGGTTCTGCATGCCGCGACGACGGCTGATGACCCGCGCGTGCGTGCGCACGCGCTCGCCACACAACGGCTGCTGCGCGACCCGGACGCCGGATTCGAGCTGGCGATCGAGGAGGCCAAGCGCGTCGTGGCCCTCACCGGGGCCCCTCAGGACGGACGATAGAACCGTGCTGATCGGTGAGGTGGCGCGACGGTCCGGGGTCAGTGCCCGCATGCTCAGGCATTACGAGTCGCTCGGCCTCATGCGGCCTTCGGGCCGTACGGGCTCCGGCTATCGGGAGTACTCCGGCGAGGACATCCGGCGGATCTTCCACATCGAGAGCCTGCGGTCGCTGGGACTGTCGCTGCGTGAGATCGGACGCGCGCTCGACGATCCCGGCTTCACGCCCTCGGCGCTCGTCGACGACCTCATCCGTCAGACACGCGACCGCATCGCGGCCGAGACCGAGCTGCTCACGCGGCTGCGCCGGATCGACGCCGCGGACCCCGCCGGCTGGGAGGACGTCCTCCAGGTCGTCGCATTCCTCCAGGCGCTGGGGTCGAAGAGCGCCACCGCCCGCCAACGCGCGGCCCTTTCCTCGGTCGACGAGGTTCCGGTGCCGGTGGAGGCCCTGGTCGAGGCGGTACTTCGGGAGACGGAGCCGAACGTCGCCGGAGCCCTTCGATGGGCGCTGGCGCGATCGGGCGACGGCGGCACGGCGCTGCTGGCGGAGGGCCTCGGCTCACCGGTGGCCGCGGTGCGGGAACGTGCCGTTCAGTCCCTCGCCGAGATGCCCGGTGATGAGGCCACCGCCCGGCTACGGGACGCTCTCACGAACCCCGATGTCGTGGTCCGCGGCCATGCGGCTGTGACGCTCGGGACGCGTGGAGTCGCCGATGCGGTCCCTGCACTCGTCGGCATGATCGTGGCGGGCAGGAACGACACCGATGCGGCCGATGCATTGAGCATGCTGGCCAGCGACACGGCGACGGCGGATCAGATCGCCACCAGGCTCGTCGACCGCCTCGCCCACGACACCACTGAAGCACCTGCACGCGTACGGCTGACCCAGGCGCTGGCGGACATCCCGGGGAGCACGGCGTCATGTGCCCTCGTGGAGCTGTCGCATGACGGGGACCGTGCCGTTGCGCTGACTGCGGCGTACCTTCTTCGGCTACGCGACGCACGGTGACGGATCTCTCCTGGGGTGCCGCAGCGCCCACCCCATCCGGCGCGCCGACCGGACGCTCAGCCGAGCCAATTCGGGCGTCAAAATGCCAACTGCGCCACTCAGTCACAGCTTCGTGGCGTCGCTGCCCGGCGGAACGGGTCACACGGCATTACAGGCCCGGCGGGGCGGGCGCCAAACTGGGTGACCTGCCCCGACTGTGTACCGCTGCCCGTCCCCTTCGCCCACAGTGGGGCACCCGGCCCCGCAGAGGCAAGCGCGGCCCGGCTTGCGGAGCCTCTGCCAGTCAGTCTCCGCCGTCCGCCGGGCCGCCTCGCGGTCAGCCCTCAGCGCGGGCGGGCAGCCGCCATCCCGGGCGCGGGAAGTGGCAGGTGTAGCCGTCCGGGTAACGCTGCAGGTAGTCCTGATGCTCGGGCTCGGCCTCCCAGAAGGGGCCCACCGGCTCTACCTCAGTGACGACCTTGCCCGGCCACAATCCAGAGGCGTCCACATCCGCGATCGTGTCCTCGGCGATCCGCTTCTGCTCGTCATCCACGTAGTAGATCGCCGAGCGGTAGCTGAGGCCGATGTCGTTGCCTTGGCGGTTCTTTGTGCTCGGGTCGTGGATCTGGAAGAAGAACTCCAGGATCGCGCGGAAGTCGGTCTTCGCGGGGTCGAAAAGGATCTCAATGGCCTCCGCGTGCGTGCCGTGGTTACGGTACGTCGCGTTCGGCACGTCACCCCCGGTGTATCCCACCCGGGTCGCCGTCACGCCCGGAAGTCGGCGGATCAGCTCCTCCATCCCCCAGAAGCATCCGCCCGCCAGCACGGCCCTCTGCGTCTGCGCAGCCATTGCGGCCCTCCCATATCTGCCAGCTCGGTCACTCGGACTACTCGGCTCGTACACCACCGGCATCCCATGCCCACCCTCCTCAACGCGCGAGGGTTCCTGGCAATTCCGTGCCCGTCCGACCGGCCCGCGGTTGCCCACCCCCACGCCGGCGAGGCCGCCGAACGCTCAACCGTCGCTGCTGTGGGTCCACACGGCATCACAGACCCAGCGGGACGGGGGTCAAGCTAAGTACCCCGTTCGAGACGAACTGGGGTGCCTCGTGCCCGACGGCCGTCGCTCCGGCGCCGGAGGTTTCGGAAAAGTAGCCGAACCAGCCTGCGTCTCACCCAGTCGGCCCTGGCATCGATCATCGTTCGCGCGGTGCCACGGCCGACTCGGCTTGCAACTCCTGAGGCGATGCCCTCATGCCCCTTGCTTCTCGGGGCCTGCCGCATACGCCAGGGGCGGCGCAATCGCCTGAACGTCTGCCCCTTCTCCGACCCACAGGGCGATGAACAGCGCGGCGGTCGCCTCCAGCAGCCCGGCCCGTTCCAGCCCGCCCCCCATGAGGGGCTCACAGCCCGCATCTCGCACCAGATCGCGTACGAGCGCCAGTGCCCGCTGATCGTCCCCGCAGACGGGAACGGCAAGTGGCCGCCCGTCGAAGACCGGCGGACTCATGCGCCACACGTCTTCGTGGCAGAGGTTGAACGCCTTGACCACATGCGCACCAGGTGCTGCGGCAGCCAGCCTGCGTGCGGCCGAGGGGCCATCTTGTGTCAGCAGGCGAAAACCGGGCCCCACCGGATTGGAGCAGTCGAGCAGGACCCTCCCGCTCAGGACCGTGTGAAGTTCCTGAGCGACTTCCGCCCCCGCCTCGTAGGGCAGCGCGACCAGCACCACCTCACCGAACCCGGCCGCCTTGCGCAGAGTCCCGTGCCTCGCATCACCCCCAAGGCGCGTTGCGAGCCGCTGTGCCTTCCGCTCGTCCCGCCCTCCGACGAACACCTCGTGCCCCGCCCTGGCCCAGTGCGTGGCGAGTGCGTCCGCCATATTGCCCGTCCCCAACACGCCGATCTTCACCGATCTGCCCCTCTACGCTCGCCGCACTTGCTTCACAGCTTTTGAGGCAACGCTAGAAAGCTCGTCAGGCACCATGTGGTAAGTGACAACCGACGCCTTCCTCGCCGACTGCCGTGCCCGCCTTGCCTTCGACCTTCTCTCCAACACGTGGAACGCCGTTGTGCTCTGGGCCCTGCGCGACGGGCCCAAGCGCCCCGGCAGACTGCGTGACCACATCGGCGGCATCAGCCCCAAAGTCCTCACCGAGACGCTGCGGCGCCTGGAATTCAACGGCTTGGTGAAGCGGGACGCCTATAGCGAGGCGCCGCCCCGTGTCGAGTACGAACTCACCGATCTGGGCCGGACGTTGCTCGGCCCGATCGATGCGTTTGGCGCGTGGGCCTTCGAGCACGGCGATGAGGTCATGGCTGCCCAGGACCGGCATGCCACGTAGGTTCCGGACCGGCAAACTGACCACCCTCACAGCCGCTAGAACTCGCTTCGTGCGTGACTACACGACCTTCGGATGCCCGTACTTCGGCTGATCTCCGGCACTGAACGGGTCACATGGCATGAGAGGCTCGGCGGGACGGGGGTCAAGCTAACCCTGGGTATTCAGCGGAATCGGGCGATCTGATGCCCCGATAGCAGAAAGGTGCCGTTGACCTGCGAGGATGCGAGTGTCTAGATCGTATCCGCTGCAGAGAGCAAGGCACCTTTCTGGTGGTCGAGAGTACAGGGTGGGACCGTCGGCTGAAC